>DAOVLC010000108.1 GCA_030631455.1 Candidatus Zixiibacteriota bacterium | reverse complement strand
GGGTCTGGGCGGAAGAGGACGGTCGTCCACATATCCCGCTTAACCTGAGAATATCACAGAAAAGTTACTCCTGGAGCGCTGATTACGCTCAAGATTTCGTTCTGATCGACTACAGCATACAGAACATCGGAGAGGCAGATTTAGAGAGAGTGTATCTGGGAATCTACGTCACTCCCAGTGTATTTCACGAATCCAAGAGGACAACCGGTCCGGTAGAGGGCATGTGTGGCTTCAGGGAAACACACCCTTCAATAATCGGCCAGGGCTATCTCGATACGATTGACATCGCCTGGAGCGCCGACAACGATGGCGATCCCAGCTCTGGTGGAGTTTTTGACTATTCAGGTGTGACGAGTGTCACGGGGCTGAGAATCTTGCGTTCACCTGCTGAAGGTCTGAAACCATCATTTAACTGGTTCACATGGATCGACGAATCGGACTATTCCTGGGGGCCGATGCTCGAAAACAACAAGCGCCAATTCGAAACAGGCGGTCAGGGGTTCCCAGCCGCTGATCGGGAAAGGTATTACCTTTTGGCAAATGGCGAGTGCGACTATGACAAGATATTCGCTAACGAGGATCGAAGCAGCGAGGGATGGCTGTCACCCAGCCCCTCGATGGCACTGCAATTAGCGCGTGGTGTTATTCGAACGGAATATGTCCTTTCGGTTGGACCGTTCGATATCCCAGCCGGTACATCTGTACCGCTTACCATTGGCTACATTGGTGGGGAGGATTTCCATCGTTTTCCGGATGCTTACAAAAGACACATGGAAAACGACTTCAATCCGGAAGTGTTTTACAGAACGCTCGATTTCGACGACCTCGCGGAGAATGCCGTAAGGGCTGATTGGGTATACGACAACCCCGGCTTCGACACCGACGACGATGGCTATGCCGGTCCGTACTGGGAGATAATCGATACTCTCCCGAACGGGGAAATTGTCATCGAGAAATACTACTACGCAGGCGATGGTGTTCCCGATTTCCGGCCGGCTACTCCGCCGCCGGCACCGGTTGTCAGGTACAGCACCAGCCCCGGAACCGTGAAGCTCAAATGGAACGGCCTTGTGACCGAGACTGCCGTTGACCCCTTCACCGGAATCGTTGACTTCGAGGGCTACCGCATTTACAGGGGCAGACTCAACAGAATCGATCACATGGCGCTCATAGCATCTCACGATCTATGCGATTTTTCGCGGCTTGCCTGGAATGAGGAGGGATCATCATGGCAGCGGACCGATAGTCCGATCCGGCTCGATTCGCTCAGGAAGATATACGGCGTAGATTTCGATCCCATGCTCTACCCGTGCGGCTCGTGGGGTGACGGTTATCTCGATGATTCTACTGTATATTGTCTTAAGCCGGTAGACTATAATCAGACTATCGCGGGATGGGATGATGGAGGAATCCCGGGCAAGCAGGAATTCGGGAAGACGTACATCGATGAGATCGCTGCCGGTCTGGTCACATCGGGGGTCGACATCAATGATACACTAACGAGCAACAATTGGATCAGAGACATCAATCCGCTGACCGGCGATTCGATATACTACCACAAGTATTATGAGTATGAATTCGTTATGGACGATCTTCTACCGTCGGTGCCATGGTATTTCTCGGTCACGGCGTTCGACTTCGGCGATCCGTCACACAATATCGAACCGCTGGAAAGCTCACCCATTGCCAATTCAGTTGAGACATGGGCGATAAGCGACGCGTCGTATGTCCTCAAGGAGGATCTGAAGGTGATGGTATATCCGAATCCTTATATCGGCGATGGCAGCTATATCGATGCGGGCTACGAGGATCCGCACCGAACCGGATTCGTCGATCATGAACGGCGCATACATTTCCTGAATCTCCCTCCCAGTTGTACGGTCAAAATCTATACGGTTAGTGGCGACTACGTGAGAGATCTCGAGCATCCGGGCTACTACAGCAATAGTGACTCGAAGCTGGTCTGGGATATGCGCTCCTCCAATAATGAACTGGTAACAAGCGGGATATATCTCTTCGTCGTCGAATCCGAGTGGGGCACTCAGATCGGCAAAATCGTAGTCATCTTCTGACAATATGACATCCGACTAATTTTGTGCCGACGTTGCGCACAATGAAGAAACATCTTGCACATTCGTAGTAACTCCGAATCATTATTCCGAGCGCTTATTCCCGGTAATGAGTCCTGACAGAATTCGCTGTAATCGCTTAAGCCTTTGATAGGAAAGCACTTTCGCAGCGCAGCCATTTCTTGTCGAGCAGTTTGGCAAGCTGATTGCAAGCAGAATATGCGTCAGAGACAGATTCGACCGTGAAACTGTTGAAACCAAAATGTCAGTCTACGGTTATAACCAGTGAAAAAACTTGAAACAGATGCTAATTTGATCTAACTTGCAGACGAACATAAGGAGTAAGGAGCCACTATCGGACATTGTTAAAGGGTAGATAAGAGACTTTAAGTAGGCTTTAGATGATCGAAACCTTTATGACCCTTTGACTGTTCGGGCGGCTTTGAGCCGGATCGAGGGAGTTCCGGTTTTTTTGTTGCCATTTTAGTGGAAATGAGAAAATTAGTGGCCAAATGTTCGTCGAATGAGTTCTGTGTAATCTTCGCAGCCTGCCTCCTGATAATTCCCATGATGTCGGTGACAGCAAGCGCTGCTGACCTTGACGAATATCGTGACATCGAAATCATCTCTCTGACCGAATCGGAGATGGTCTTCGTTTATCGCCCGGAAAGCACTTCGTGGCGCGCAGGCGACTCCGAGGGGAGCAGCTTTCTTGATATCGGAAGGTGTGCGGTTAACGAGAAGGCGGGCGAGGCAAGAGTACCGATCCGGAAGGTTCTGGTAGGCGTCCCGCCAGCCGGAGAACCGCAGGCGGCCGTTATATCGGCGAATTATACGGACATCGGGCGGAAACAGGTAGTAATCAACAGACCCGGCGAGTCTTCTCCGTTCGAAAACGCTCTGATTCAGAAAGCAAAGGCTGCGGCAAGTTACCCAACGCTCTTATACGGTAGCCCATACTTCATAAGAGATCAGCGAGTGATCGAGCTGCATATCGACCCCGTTAGACTGTCCGGCACCAACATTGTGACAGGCATAGCTGAAGAGATAACCGTGCGGGTCAGCTTCAACCGGACGACAAGAAACGGACTGGTTCGTTCAGATGACCGCGCGTTCGAGAAAATCTTTCGTGCAACGCTTCTCAACTACGATCAGGCTCGAAACTGGCGCGCAAAGGATGTATCCAAAGCACTATTTTCGGTCAGCTCGGTCAGCCCGTTTTCGCTTTCCTCAGACTGGGTGAAGATTGGCTTTACGGAGAGTGGAACCTACAAGATTAGCAGGTCTGATCTTTCGAGTGCGGGGATCGATGTCGGAACCGTCGACCCGCGATCTTTCCGTGTCTTCTGGCGCGGTGGGCAGCAGCTTCCGGTCGATAACGCCGAGCCGAGGCCTGAATTCAGAGAAATTGCGATCAAAGTTGTGGGAGAAGAGGATGGTGCTTTTGACAGCGGAGATTACGTGCTCTTCTGGATGCACGGCGCCGATTTTACCGAAATCGATTCAACCATGGCGGCACCCCGGACAGTCAGGAATGCTTACACGACCGAGAACTTCGTCTGGCTTACCCACGGCGGAAGTTTTCCTGATGATCCCAAGAGGATGACCACTGTAAGCGTTGCTCCTTCTGAAGGAATATACCAGTTACACGAGCGTTTCGACATGTTGACACGTTATGAGGAGGACAGACTTTTCGCGATCTGGTCGGGCGGACATATTCGCGATTTCTACACTTGGTATTGGCATGATGACGAGGAATACTCCATTCCTGTTCATATTGATGATTATGCGATCTTTGAGCCATGTACTCTTTTCGTTAAATCCAAAGTTAGCTTTATGTCAGTTGAGATACAGGGATCGATCTATGGTCACAGGCCAGTCTCGAATCAGTTCAGAATATTCGACATCGACATCCTTAGAGACGGTGCAAATGCGCTGAACTTTCACCAATCTCAATATGGTTCGCGCAGTCCGCTGCTCGACTACATGGTTCTAGTTCACCCCAGACTGCTTCGCTATTCCGGCGGCTCGTTAGATTTCTATACTCAGAACACGCCGGGCGCTCACCGATATTCGATAGAATCGCAATCGCAGGGAACGGGTGACGCTATTCTCATTCGCACTTCCGACACGGATAATCAGGATTATCTCGTCGACGCTCAGTTTTCTGATGGAAAGCTGACCTTCGACTGGAATACGACAGGCCTGCAGTTCGAACGGTTCGTCTTGTGTGCAACGTCAGATATCAGTACGCCGTCATCGATCGAGTACCTCTCGTCAAACGAGCTTGCGGTCTCCACCGGTGGCGATCTGGTGATTATAGCGCCTGAGAGCTTCCATACCGCACTAGATGAATATATCTCGTATCGGCGGCAGCAAGGTTACGAGCTCCGCACGGTTTCGGTGGATGCCATCTACAACAATTTCTCCGGCGGGATGCCGGATCCTATAGCAATTAGAGATTATCTGAAATGGAATTATGAGAATTCGGGAGGCATTCCGGTAGCAGCACTGCTTGTTGGAGACGGCAGCTATGATTTCAGGAACAATCTCGGTCGTAATGTCGCAAATTTCGTTCCGCCGTACATCGTGGAGAATGATTCGACTATCTCGGACGAAAACTACGTCCATTTTGGGTCCAAGGGGTGGCTCGATTCCGATCTGTCATGGGGTACTGATCGAGGAGTTGACATGGTGATCGCTCGCTGGCCGGTCAGGTCCTCAAGCGAGATAGCAACATATATCGACAAGCTGAAGTCGTATGAGAATAGCGCCAATTATGGCCCTTGGCGAACTCTCGCGACGCTGGTCGCTGACGATGAGTTCAAGGAGGGTGAGAGCAAGCAGAGCGAATCAATACATACATATCAGAGTGAGATCCTCGCAAACGAACACATACCTGCTTACGTGGACGTACAGAAGATTTACCTGACCGACTATCCCTTCGATTCCTTCAAACAGAAGCCGAAGGCGCGTGCCAGGATAATCCAGGCGATAAATGACGGCACTGTTCTGATGAACTACATAGGTCATGGAAACCCTGACGTCTGGGCTGACGAACGGGTGTTTTACTGGAAGGAAGATTTGTACAAACTCACCAACAGCGAGCAGCTGGTAGTTGTTTTTAATGCCTCCTGTTCCATCGGTCAGTTCGATTCGCCGCTCCGTGAAGGGATGGCCGAGGAACTGTTCCGCTACGGCGACGGCGGCGCCATCGGTACTGTCGCCGCGACAAGGCTGGTTTTCTCCGATCCTAACGCAGGATTCAACTACAAGGCCTTTGACTGTTTGCTTAGCGGCGATGGATACTCACTCTGCGAGGCCGTCTATATCGCCAAGCTCTTGCGGCAGATATCTATCGGATCTCCGATAACAAATGACCGATACTACATTGTCTTTGGCGACCCACTGATGTATTTCGGAATGCCCAAACGGAGAGCAGAGATAACTTCTCTCCATCCTGTCACGCTGAGTGCGCTCGATCTCACCACGGTGAACGGCTATGTCGCCGGCGATGACGGCTCGATCGATGCCGCATTCAATGGAGATATCTACGTTACGGTCTTTGATGCCGAGAGGAAGAAGGAGATGGAGCTTGATCTGGGTGTTACTCGCTCGTACACCCTTCCCGGGCCGAGAATATACCGTGGGAAGGGCACGGTGGCCGACGGCCAGTTCGGTATGCAGTTCATCGTGCCGAAAGATATTGC
>DAOVLC010000021.1 GCA_030631455.1 Candidatus Zixiibacteriota bacterium | reverse complement strand
TTCAGCCTCGAAACGAGAGGCTTTGTGGATCTGAGCGTATATAATATTCTCGGACGAAGAGTGAAAACCCTCGTGAGCACCGAGATGGATGCCGGGGGGCATGATGTGCTCTGGGATGGCATGGACGCATCAGGTAATATGGCTGCAAGTGGCGTATATTTCTACAAGCTTGAGGCAGGCGATTTTGTCAAGACCAAGAAGATGCTGATGCTGAAATAGAGCTCCTTTTTAAGGAATACGACCCCCTCGTCCTGCGAGGGGGTCTTTTTTTGCCTGTATGGCGGTGGCATGTCATAATGGCAGCAGCGTAACTTGAGGGTTCTATATTGGCGAACATTTCATGCTCGCTATCCTTGTGAATGATAATGAGTTGCGATGTAGATGTTTGACGTATTTCTTGACACAGGGCTCCTTTTCCTGTTGACATTTGCGTTTTGTTTCGTACATTGGTGTGGGGCTATGCTTCTGCATGGGAGCCTCGGAAGAAAAGGAAGAAGCCGTTAGACGTTTGTGAGGATTATATGAAGTTGACTCGAAGCATAGTATTGTTCATCCTTGTCGTCATGTTTTCTGTTGCGCCGGCTATAGCCGATCCTGATCCTATAGGAGCGATGGATTCTGTCAAATTCATTGCAACAGAAGATTGGGCGATTCTTTCAGACGCAGACACTCTTTCCCCGCCGATTGAATTGTGGGCCTGGACAGATGCTGACCTGAAGGCTGCATCTATGGGATTCAAGATAGGCTTTGACTACAAGATGTTTGAGCCGGATGACTGGTGGCGGTGGGGCCTTTACAATGATATAATTGAATTGGGCGATCAGGATCTGAGTCTCTGGCAGACATCTGTAGATTCGTTCATCTGGGTGGACACATTCGTATTCGATGACGGTCTTGACATTCCGACATTGACCTTAAGATACTGCGTTCTTGACACGACCAATGATCCGACAGCAATAGACGAGGTTGGGAGTGGACACTTCAATGGGTTTCTTCTTGGCCTGTTTGCCCGGTTCACACCTCCTCCTGACACGCTCCTTCCGCTCGGTTCGTGGACAAAGATCGGTGATTTGTATTTGAAGATCAACCTCGATCCCGGGATCGAGCGTATTGTTCCTGACGCATTTGACATAGTGATCGACTCTGTATTCTATCCTCCGGCCGGTACCTTCGTGTTCACACCAAGGAGCGGAGATTCTTTCCAGCCGGACTATGATTCGGGCAGGGTTCATGTTACCGTCAGTTCGCCCTGGGACGCCGAAGAGCAAAACGCGGATGTCATTACCCCGCAGTCATATGAGCTCGCACAGAATTACCCGAATCCGTTCAATCCTTCGACTACGATCCGGTTCTATCTCAGTGACAGGGGGGTTGTCGATCTGGCGGTCTACAACATTCTCGGTAGGAAAGTTGCGACTCTTGTGGAATCCGATGTGGACGCCGGGTGGCAAGAGGTGATCTGGGACGGGACAAGTTCGTCCGGAGACAAAGTCGCCAGCGGCATCTACTTTTATAGGCTGACATCGGGAGAGTTCATCGAGACTAAGAAGATGCTCCTCCTGAAATAGGGATTAGACTGGTCGCCACCATGCTGATAACAATGAGATCGATTGCTGCCTATATGACTGTAGTGCGCCACAATGACAGTGCCGTTTCCAGAGTGTCATTCGAGAGTGAGGACTGTCTTTTTGGAGGCTATCTGATTGAGCCATAATGGGTTGTGATTTGAGATTGCGGCATTTTAGCAAAAAGAGTCTCTTTCTTATTGACTTTGCTCCGCGATTGTGCTAATTTTCGGAAATCTTCAGATGTAGGAGTGACGCTTTTCCATGGTTTCATACAGTAAGAACAATTTCGTAATCGGCAAAGAGGAATACGCCCCTTTTGCTGCTGAGATGCACTATTTCCGGATCCAGAAAAGGTATTGGTCAATCTGCTTCGAACGAATCCGAAAGGCCGGATTCAGGATAATATCGACAGTTGTGCCATGGAATCTGCATGAGGATGACAGCCGAGACTTCGATTTCTCAGGGTATTCGGATCCCACACGTGATCTGATAGTCTTTGTGGAACTTGTCAGAGAATTCGGCTTCAAGCTCATTCTGAGGCCGGGGCCATGGCTATTCTCGGAGCTTTATCTCAACGGTCTGCCGAAGTTTCTCGAGAAGTACCCGGAGATATTCGCCAGAACGAAGGACGGCGACATGATTCGCTCGACTAATCGTGCCGATATTTCGGCGTCCTACTATCCGTCGATAGGAAATCCGAGGTATATGAATTTCGTCAGGCACTACCTCAACGGCCTGACAGAGATCATCAAGAACTACGTATACCCGCGAGGTCCTCTGTTCTTGCTTGAACTGGACTACGATAACTACTTCGGGGGACATTTCGACCCGCACCTCACGGATTACAATGAGTATGTTGTCAAAGAGATATACCCGGTCTGGCTTCAAGAGAAGTACGGAGAAATCAAGTATCTCAATAAAGTGTACTCTACGAAGTACAAGGACTTCCAGAGTGTGGAGCCGCCAGCCGAGTTTTCGAGTTCAGCTCACAAGCAGAAGGCATCCTTTTTCGACTGGTTCAGATTCAAGGAGTATCTGGCTGATAATTATCTAACAGAGTTGCGTGAGATGTACAAGACATTCTCATGTGAACCGATGTTTTTCAGGACTCTATCATTTAAGGATAGTATTCAATCCTCTCTGAGCAGCAATCATGGTCCGGTGGAGGGCTGCATGAGTTGCGCCTCCCTGTCTTGGGATCTCAGCACCAGCGAGAACCTTAGCAGGGTGAGATACCTCAGGACGATCTCGGATTTCCCGTACTTAGCGGAACTCCCTGTCGGTAATTGGAGCTACAACCCGGAGCGAAGCAACCAGTATTACCCGATCGGTGCCGATGCTACACGATATATGATCACAGTGGGATTGGCCGGAGGGTTGAAAGGTTTCACGTATAATATGTTCGCAGAGCGCGAACATTGGTATGGGTCAGCACTGGGGGAAGACGGTACGATTCAGGAATCGTACGAGATGCTCAAGACTTTCAATATCAACGCTCAGACGAACGATATCTGCTCGTTCGACCCGGTTGACAGCGTCGGCATTGCGACCTACAAACCGTATGCCTGGGAATCACTCATCAATGATGGCGCGGACAAGGCGAATCTTCCTCGTTATCTGGCTACGAAGACAATGCCAAAGCTTGGCAAGGATCTGGATATGCTGAAGTATGACTACGCCATCCCAGATCTCAGCAGTCCTTCAGCCATGGAGAAGTTCAAAACACTCATAATCCCCGTCTCGGATATGATGGACGAGAATGAACAGAATTTCATTATTGAGATGGCCAAGAGCAAAAAAGACATTATCCTGGTCGGTACGTTACCCCAGTACAACACATCAATGCAGAGTTGCACGGTGTTGGCATCAGCCCTTAAATGCAAGACAACGAAAGAATTCAAGCTCGGGCATGTCAAGGCAAAAGGGCAGGAGTTTACCACGGTGGTTTTCGGCGGTCTTAAGACTACTGATAAACTTACAAGAAGACTGGCTACTGCCGGTAGAAAAACGGTTGCTCTCCTATTTCACAGATACCAGGGCAAGATAATTCTGATCTCCTTCGATCTCTGCACTGAATTGAATCACCACAAGATGGAGTTTCTGGAGCAGATTCTCAAGGAATGCAAGTTGGACCGCTATGTCGAAACATCGAACCCAAACATCAGGGCAATCGTTCGAAAAGGGGAGAAGAATATCCTCTTATGTCTCCTGAACTCGACTCCACAGCTTCCCTTCAAGGAGGGGCAGGCAGGCTCTACACGAACGTCTGTGAAAATCGACTTGAGAAAGCTCGGATTCAAGTCTGCAAGGGTGCAAATGACCGAGCTGTTCAGCAATGAGGTGATAAACACCACTGCATTAGAACTCTCAGTAGGTCTATATCTGACTATGTCTCAGTTTGACGGCCGTTCTTATCTGATCACGAGAAGATAATCGAAATTGGTGTGCTGGGGCTATGTTTTTTGGCGGTGTAATCCGCGTAAACTGCACATAGATTACGTAGGGGCGGGATGACTCGGGGAACAAATCCGGGAATCAAACCGTATATTATTTGTATGATATTGGTGATAAGACGACACATTTTGCTTGACAAGCAGAGAAAATGTAGTATTATGTTAGTCTGTCGGGGATGGAGGTGTTAGGTTTGCGTGTGCGTGGCAGCATGACAACACGGGGGCTGTTTTTTCTATTATTTGCCCTCACAGCAGTGATTTTTGCAGGTTTGGGATTCGTAATATCTTACGGAACAGGGGTGCACAATAGCTCTGAGGCTACCAATGTGCGTCCGGATACCGAAAAGCAGACCGGGTTCGTCAGGCCACTGACAGCGACCGGAGAAAGCCCGTTTGTTTCCGTAGTTGAGAGATCCTACAACTCTGTAGTCAATATTATGTCGACCAGAACATACAGAAGCCGGCATCAGGACATGTATGACGAGTTCTGGCGTCGGTTCTTTGGGTTGCGCCCAAGAGAACAGATAATCCCTTCTTTCGGCTCCGGTTTCATTGTAAGCTCAGACGGCTTCATTGTAACCAACAACCATGTCGTGGAAGGTTCGGATGAAGTCACCGTCACGTTAGCGAATAAGTCTACTCACAAGGCGACTGTGCTGGGCACGGATCCTGCGACTGATCTGGCGGTGCTGAAGATAGAGACCGATGACGACCTTGATCATATCAGGTTCGGGAGTTCCACTGAGATGAAGATCGGCGACTGGGTTGTCGCTATCGGCAATCCATTCCCGTCTCTCGGGCTCGATCGCACGGTTACCGTCGGAGTCGTTTCCGGTAAGGGGCGCTCTCCCATGAGCATGGGATCCGGTGGCCCGACTTACCAGGACTACATTCAAACCGATGCCTCGATAAATCCCGGTAACTCGGGAGGTCCGCTTCTCAATCTGATGGGTGAGGTGATTGGTGTCAACTCAGCGATTGCATCTCCAAGCGGCGGTTCGGTTGGAATCGGTTTTGCCATTCCATCGGATCTGGCTGAACCGATCATATCAGAGATTATGACACAAGGGAAGGTCAGTCGTGGCTGGCTCGGAGTGTACCCGAGAGATGTGACGCGTGACGAAGCAGAGATGGTTGGTCTCGACGAAGCATTCGGCGTCTACCTCGATGAAATAACTCCGGGATCGCCGGCGGACATCGGTGGTCTCAGTCGGGACGATGTTATTATATCTCTTAATGGAGAGAAGATTGCCGACGCGCGTGATTTTCGCCTCAAGGTGGCAGCAGCCGACCATGGTGAAGAAGTGAGCCTTGGAATATTGCGGCGCGGTCGATTGCAGGATGTGACGGTGGTCCTGGGGGATCGAGAATCCGCGTTATCCGGGATCATGCCGGGTTATCGCAGCCAGGAACAAGAGGACGAGGGTTCTGTCGATGGTCTTTCTCTTGATTGGCTCGGGATGCGGGTGGTGGATTGCACGCCGGAACTGGCCGAACGGTTTGGTGTTGACTACCATGATGGGGCGATTGTCGTAACAGTGCAGCAAGGTTCGCCTGCCGATGTCAAGGGAATCGTTCCCGGCACAATCATTGTTGAGGTCAACTACGAATCTGTCGCGGGCAAGGTTGATTTTGAGACAATTGCGAACAATCTGAGAGATAGGAGTCTGGCCATAGCTTTTCATGTGTTTGATGTTTCGGGACGCATCGAATACGTGGCCATTAAGCCGAATTAGATGTACCGGTTAATTCATACAGTAGGTTAACTCTTAAACAGGAGGACGGCTAAATAATTGCCTAGGCAATCGAGAAAGTATCGCGACGAGGATAGGTCCTTGGATCTCTATCTGAGCGAAATCGGTAAGACACCGCTTCTGAAGCAAGAAGAGGAGATTTCGTTAGCCTGTAGAATTCACGAGGGAGATCAGATGGCACTGGATCAATTGACCAAAGCCAATCTGAGGTTTGTGGTATCAGTTGCCAAGCAGTATCAAAACCAGGGTTTGTCACTGGCCGATCTGATTAACGAAGGGAACATCGGATTGATAAAGGCGGCCAAGCGTTTTGACGAGACCCGTGGTTTCAAGTTCATCTCCTACGCGGTTTGGTGGATTAGGCAGGCTATTCTGCAGGCTCTGGCAGAGCAGTCGCGCATTGTGCGCCTGCCGCTCAATCGGGTCGGGACCCTGCACAAGATCGGCAAGGTTTCGAGTAAGCTCGAGCAAACGTATGGCAGACAACCTTCCGCGGACGAAATCGCCGAGAAATTGGAGTTGTCCGCAGCGGAGGTTTCGGACACTCTCAAGATATCGAACACGCATCTGTCACTTGATGCGCCGTTCTCTACCTCGGAAGACAACAGTCTCATCGATGTACTGGAAGACGAGTTCCAGCCTGCCCCTGACGAGGCGCTTCTTCAGCACTCTCTCAGGCATGAAATCGAGAAAGCGTTGATGACGCTCACGCCTCGTGAAGCGGAAGTGATCAATCTTTATTTTGGCCTTACTTACGAGAAGGCATTAACACTTGAAGAGATTGGCGCCCGCTTTGCTCTGACACGTGAAAGAGTGAGGCAAATCAAAGAGAAAGCCATAAGAAGATTAAGGCACGCCTCCAGATCACGGTCTCTCAGGGCATACCTCAGCTAAAAAAGACCATATCTACTGAATGAAAGGGAAGGTCAAACGACCTTCCCTTTTCTATTGGTAAGTGTTAGCCTGCCGGAGATTAAGGCGACAATTGCCATGTACTCCGTACTCTACCGGCTGATTCTGATATCCGCAGAGCCGAGGCCGATGTCGAGTTCGATTTCGAGATGACCCTGCGCGTCGTCCCAGTTCAGAGATTCATATAGGTCATCATCTATCTCTCTGAACTTCCGCTCCGGAAAATCAATGCTCGACAGGAAACCGTCTCCAACGCTCAATCTTACCCCAACGTCTTTCGGGATGATTATGTCGACCGATCCGAGGCCGACAGAGATTTCAGCCTCAGCATCGAAATCGAAATTACCGGAGAAGTCGATCTCAAAAGAACCTACACCACCGTCGAACTCGAAGATTTCGAAGCGGGCGTTACCGAGCTTATCGATGTATACGGAGGAAGCTCCTGCATCAATAACTATCCTGTCGAGAGTGCATTTGTTCGGCTTGTCAAAGGTTATGCCGCAGTCAGCAGCACCGATGTCCAGATCAAGGTGGCTTATCATCAGGCCGCCGAGTCTGAACTCGCAATCCGCTGCGCCGACGTCAATCATAAGGTCGAGCGGAACCTTGTCCGTGAATTCGAATCTCCACTCATTGTCCTCGCTGCCGAAATTGTTCAAAGTGTGCCTGTGTGTAGACACATCGAAATAGAGGTCTCCGTGTTGCCCTTTTTTCCTGTAGTCAAACTCATAGTCAAACTTGCGGGAATCGTAGTGACCCTCCGCAGCAACGATCTTGTCCGGATCGCCGGCAGTGACCAGCAGATCGCCAATGCCGAAGTCGATCTCGACGGAGACGTCTATCTCATCTGTAAGCTCCACGCTCTTATCCTCGGTCACGATGCGACCTGCCTGGAGCGGAGTAGTGATCAGGAATGCAAGCGCAACGGTTAATACGAAAGGAAGCCTTCTCGCGAACATGTCTTTACCTCCGTTATAGGTCAGGTAATGATCTCACTCTCGACAGTTGTATCTACGATACGCCGGACATAATGTTTCGATTTTGCTGCTATCCGCTTACGGTGGTAAGAGGGTGGATTAATGTGTGCCGAGCGAGTATGTGTTTCTCAATTGACTGGTGCCGGGATTTCGGCCTGAGAAGGCATGTCGGGAACTGACGGGTCTACATCCGCAGGTCTGGTGCCGAATCGTGAGAACCAGACGGCTCCAAGCCCGGCAGTAGCCGCTATCGCAAGCGTAATAATGCCGAACACGAAGAAAAAGATGGCGAATGCCTCTGAGCCTACAGCGACGAAGAAGCCGGAGATCATCCAAGAGG
This sequence comes from Candidatus Zixiibacteriota bacterium, assembly GCA_030631455.1. Taxonomy (GTDB): domain Bacteria; phylum Zixibacteria; class MSB-5A5; order JAABVY01; family JAHJOQ01; genus DAOVLC01. The sequence goes on along the minus strand of DAOVLC010000021.1, from coordinate 2,102 downwards.
CCATGAGCGCTGTCACTCCTACGATAGTCGTTACGAAGGTCGAGTCGAACCGCAGCGAGCTGGTTAAGCGGCCGAGAGCCCTGCCCATGTAGTACGCAGCACCGATGTGACCGAGGATAAACGCCCCCAGCAGTCCGAGGGGATAGACTATAACCGCTACCGGTATGCCCACTATAGTTATGCAGAGAAGAACGAAGACAGGCAGGATCGCAAGAATCAGCACGAGGCCGATGCCGAGGTTCTTGAAAAATCCTGTCGCGATATGATACTGGATTCGCTTAACAGGTCTCTGGAAGATCATCATGAAAAGCGAAGTGAAAATCAGCATGAAGATCGTGACTATAATCCAAGACCCAAGACCGGGCAGACCTATGCCAATTTCATAAGGAAAGGGAAAAGAGCCGAAACTAAATGGTATATGTCGTCCATGGAACTCCGCATCCGGGTCTTTTTCGAGGCGTTTTGCGATGATGTCTCCGGTTACGATCGCCTCGGGTCCTAAGACAACTGTCTTAGGGCTGATTATATTTCCGTAGACAATCCCGTCTACCGTGACATTGCCCTTGATGGTAACGACATCCCCATCGATTTCGTCGTCGTATTCTATATAAACATTGCCGAATTCAACTATCGCCTGCTCGCCGCCTCCGGCCAGGTCTCTCGCATCCTTGTAGCGGCGTTCCGCCTCACTGTACTCGTCATCCCTGTCGCCTCGCCCCAATCTTTCCTCGAATATCACCTCATTCCCGAACTCGTCGATTCCCCGGATGCCTTCGTCATCAATCCGGATCTCGATGAACTTCTTCCCCCGATAGTCCTGTTCGTCATATAACTCGTCAAGTTCATCGTAGGGAACTTCTGCCTCATCGGGAACATCTACCTCAGCGGGAACGGCTACCTCAACAGGTTCTTCCGGAATCGAGTCTACTGCCTCCGACGGTTCGGGAGGCGCAGCAATGCCTACTCCTGTAATCCAAACAAAGAGCAAAACTGTAAGCCAGATTCGAAGCATGAGTATCCTCTTAGTACTCCGCAAGCGTTACATCGCCGCTCGTGGTCGTAAGTTCGATACGCGGACCTCCGAGGCCGAGCACACCGGTAAGCTTGCGCTTGGAGAACGATTCGATTGTCAGAGGCAACGATGTGTCAATCGTCCCGGAGACGGACTGAAGCCTCACTCGGCCATCCGAACCGGGTGGGACGGAGAATTCTATCGAACCCGATATGGTTTCTACTGCATATCTGCCACCGCTCAGCAGCCTGGTGTCGACGGCTACATCGCCTGAGTGAGAAGAGATCCGTATGGAACCTTCTTCCTGTTCAAGCTGAATATCCCCCGACGTGGCCGATATATCGACGTTACCTATGATATCGAGAATCCTCGTGTCGCCAGATGTCTTCCTCAATGTGAGGTTTCCGGTCAGGCCGTAGATTTCCGAGACACCTGATGTTGATCTGAGAGAAAGAGCACCGGTGACGTTTTCGATCAGTATATCGGACGATGTCGATCCGATTTTGACGTTGCCCTCGACCCCGCTCAGATCTACGTCACCCGATGTAGAAGATATGTCAACATCCGTCATGCAGTCTTTGATCTTTACGTCTCCTGACGTAATCGCGAGCTCGATACTGCCTTCCTGGTTGAATACCCTGACAGATCCTGAGGTCGAGGATACCTGGAGTTGGACTTTCGTAGGGATTTTGATGAAGTAATCGACAGAGCCAAAGTTGCCCTTCCTGAGGTCTAATAGCTTTTCCCAGAACGAATCCCCCATATTCCAATTAGGGTACCGTGTCTCGATCTCAACACGATTCTTGCGAGCTTCTATGTCAATCTCGATTTCGTTTTCGAGTTTCTCCGCGTCCTCCTTACTTCTGGCGCTGATTTTCTTCTCGATGTCGATGATCAGAAGGTCCGATTGCGACTGTTCGATCGTTATTGTTCCGGAGGTGCTTGATACAGCCAACTCGAATTCGTCGCTTACTTCATATTCCTGGTAACTTCGGAAAGTGTAGACATCGGCGGTTGCCGACCCGGCTGTGAATAGGCAAAACGAAATTACGAACAGCAGAGTGTACTTTTTCATGGCAGCGCTCCTATC
>DAOVLC010000222.1 GCA_030631455.1 Candidatus Zixiibacteriota bacterium | reverse complement strand
AGTATCGTTCGCCTTTGCCAAAGCATGCAAGGCCGCGATAGCCCCCGCCGTGTTCAGATCATCAGCCAAAGCTTCGACAACTGTTGAAGTCGCACGGTTTGAGGGGGCTACACCGTCAGTCAGTAATCGCCACTTTCGCAACGTCGCTTCAGCTTCCTCGACCCTCTTATCCGTCCAATCCATCGGCGACCGATAATGCGTCGACAGCAAAACAAACCGGATCACTTCACCCGACATCGGCTCATCCAACAAATCCTTAACCGTAAAGAAATTCCCCAAACTCTTGGACATCTTCTTGCCCTCGACCTGTATCATCTCGTTATGCATCCAGACGTTGGCAAACCCGCCGTCAGGGTTGGCACAGCAGCTTTGCGCGATCTCGTTTTCGTGGTGCGGGAATATGTTGTCCACGCCTCCGCAATGAATATCGAAATGGTTCCCGAGGTATTTCATTGACATCGCAGAGCATTCGATATGCCAGCCGGGACGTCCTTTGCCAAGCTCAGTCTTCCAGAAAACCGGGCCGTCAGCCTCATCCCATCCCTTCCAGAGCGCAAAATCCGAGACCTCTTCTTTCTCGTACTCATCGGAGGCAACCCTGGCACCGGCTTTGAGCTGAGAAATATCCATGTGCGAGAGTTTGCCGTACTCCGGGAACTTCGATATTTTGTAGTAGACCGAACCGCCCGCCTCATAGGCATACCCCTTGTCTAGGAGCACCCTGACCATCTCTACCATCTCATCTATGTGCTTTGTGGCCTCCGGGTACAGCTCAGCGCGCTCAATCCTCAGCGAATCGAGGTCCTCAAAGAACGCCTTCTTGTAGCGTGCAGTATAGTCATCGAGAGAGATCGACTCTTCCTGGCAGCCCTTGATGGTCTTGTCATCTATGTCCGTGAGATTCATCACCTGTGTCACTTCGTAGCCTTTGTACTTCAGGTACCGCCTGAGAACATCCTCGAAAGTGTATGCGCGGAAGTTGCCGATGTGAGCGTAATCGTAGACGGTCGGCCCGCAAGTATACATTTTCACATGCCCATCTTCGATCGGCTTGAACTCTTCTTTCCTGCGAGTAAGAGTGTTTGTGAATCTCAATCCCATCGTCATATCCCTTCAGCTATGATACTACCATCCTCAGCTTCTCCGAGGATTCGTGCCGTTCTCGAATTGGCCCTTAGTACTTTAAGTCGACATCTACTTCGAAAGTTTCACATTCCTACGGCTGCGTCAATCCTTTGACCGTCTTCTTGTCGAGCCGCTTGATAACCTCAACCAGCAGCTTGATGCTATTGACGTAGTCATTGCGATATATGATGCTCGTGTGACCATGGATATATCGAGTGGCCACACCGATACAAATCGACGGAATACCCTGCCTGACCATGTGAATCCGGCCGGCATCTGTCGCTCCGCGCTGCATCGTACTCAGACAGTACGGAATCTTCTTCTTCTTCGCAGTGTCGATTACAAGTTCCTTCAGCTTGACATTCGGTATAAGCCCTGCGTCGAACACTAAAATCGCCACACCTGCACCGAGCTTTTCGGGATTCTCGCCTTTCACCCCGGGTGTATCCTTCGCAATACCCACATCGATGACTATCGCAACATCAGGATCGCAGGCGAACGCCGCCGTGCCTGCTCCGCGAAGCCCCACTTCCTCCTGAACCGTACCGATTCCAAAGACCGTGTTTGGATGTTTGATGTTCTTGAGCTTCTTCATGGCTTCTATCACGGATCCGCAGCCGGTGCGATCGTCGAACGCCTTGCCGAGATACATCTTCTTATGATTCATGATCGTGAACGGGCTGTGCGGGACAATCGCATCGCCGATAGACACTCCGAGCCGCTTCTCGATGTCATAGTTGTCCTTAGCGCCGACATCAATGAACATATCCTCGATCTTCATGACCTTGTCGCGCGCTTTCGGATCGAGAATATGCGGCGGTGTTGAGCCGATAACGCCGATGACGGGACCTTTTGAGGTCAGAACCACGATTCGCTGCGCAAGGGCGACATGTCCCCACCAACCGCCAAGCGGAAGAAACTTGATGAATCCGCTCTTCGTAATCCCGCTCACAACAAACCCGACCTCATCCATGTGACCGGCGATCATCACGCGCGGCTCTGCCGATGAGCCTTTCTTTGCGGCGATAATGCTGCCGAGTTTGTCATACGAGATCGAGTCGCAGACAGGCTCAAGATGTTTTTTCATTATTGCGGCAATATCGCTTTCGTGCCCGGAGACACCGTTGGCGTCGGTTAGTTCCTGCAACAGAAGTTCAGTATTATCCATTTGATCTCCGTTTGATTTATTGTGAAACTAATTCTTTCAGATTATCGATTATAATGTCAGGCTTAAACTGAGACAACATCTCGCGATCCGGACGCCTTATCAGTACTGATGTAATCCCGATGTTCTTTGCGCCGGAAATATCCTCATACGGTCTGTCTCCAACATAAGCAGCTTCGCCCGCATCAACGCCGAGCTTGCCGAGGCAGTCTCTGAACATGGAAGGATCCGGTTTTCGGATTCCGAATTCGGATGAGAACACCGTGTAATCGAAATAGTCATATATCTCGAATCGTCTCATCTCATCGCGATGCCATTCGGCAGGAAATCCGGTATTCGAAACGAGCCCGATTTTCAGCCCGCTGGCCTTCACAAACTCGAGCGTCTCGATAGCACCGTCCATGCGATGAACCAGCTCGGAGATCGGAGCGTAGAACGCTCTCACGAAGTCAGAAATGGCATCGCCAAGATCAATATCGTATCCAGACAGGAACTCCGCTCCGAGTCGGTCAAACGTAACTTCCTTGTGGTCCTTCTGAATCACTTCCCATTTCTGTTGGTGATACTCCACGAACCGGTCCGCCATCTCCTCAGCATCCGGTAAATCGAAACCATTCCGTGAAAGGAACTCGTAACAGTTCCTCATGCCTTTCCGTTCGAGTTCATCCCATCGCTCACTCTCGAATTCAATCAGGGTGCCACCGAGGTCGAAGATTACGGCGCGCTTGTCGTCGAATAGACTCATCTCATTTCCTTGCGCGACTCGCAGCGTCTTTACAGATTGTATCTACCAGTAGCTCGAATGTTATTCCGGCAGCCTTCGCAGCTTTGGGAACAAGGCTGGTCGTGGTCATGCCGGGCAGAGTGTTTACCTCCAGGCAGTGAGGATTACCATTTGAATCGGATCTGAAATCGACTCTTGCATATCCTGCGCAGCCAAGCGCACGATATGCACGGAGCCCGAGCTCCTGTAATCTCGCGGTCAGTTGCTCATCGATCTCTGCCGGTACCACATACTGTGTCATGCCGGGCAGGTATTTGCATTCGTAGTCGTAGTACTCGTGCGACGGTATGATCTCCACGACCGGCAGCGCTTTGTCACCGAGCACGGCCACCGTGAGCTCCCTGCCCGGTATGAATTCTTCAACCATGATCCTGTCGGTCAGTTCCCCGGCCAGTCTAAGTGCAGGCGCGAGTTCTTCTTCTGACTTGACGATCGTCAGTCCAATCGTGGAACCGCCATCGCTCGGTTTTACGACCAGCGGATACGCAAATGTGTTTACTATGTCAGGTAGACAGTCTTCGTAATTCCCATCTGTTCTTGTCTCGATTACCATCCACTGTGGAGTCGGAATCTTCTCTCTCTCGAATATCTTCTTGCTTTTGTCCTTGTCCATGGCAAGCGCCGATGCAAGAACAGCAGAGCCGGTATATGGAACTCCGGTCAGTTCCAGTAAAGCCTGGATGACACCATTTTCGCCGGAACCTCCGTGCAACGCTACGAACACAACATCAACCTCAGTCAAATCTACATCATTGACCGAACGCAGCGTCACCTGCTTGTCAAGCTCCGCGAGCTTACGCACATCAGGCGGCTCGGGTCGAACAGCCGAAGTGACAGCTTTCGCATGACTTTCCGGCAACTTCGCATTGGCACCCGTGTCGAGCGCGACCACCCTGTGCCCGGTTTGTTCAAGCGCTCCAGCAATCGCTGCTCCGCTGTCGAGCGACACATCACGCTCAGGCGATACGCCGCCCATAAGTACGAGTACTCTCATTTCGCTTTGTATTTCCGCACGATTTTTGTGACGATGTACAGCAGCAAAGCCAGCGCGATGAGTATCAGGATCACGCGGTTGTATGTTCTGAATACGGCGTATACCTTTTCCCAGTTGCTGGGAAGATAGTAGGCGGAGAGTAGCACCATGGAATTCCAAAGTAACACCGATATGCCGGACAGAACCGACATGCGTACAATCGGGACTCTTCCGATCCCCGCGGTCAGTACAATGAGGAATCGAGTTCCGGGGAGGAACCGGGAAGCGAGCAAGAGGGTGTTACCGTATTTCCGATACCAGCCCTCTATTCGGGGAAGCTTCTCAGGATGCAGGAACCCCAGCTTT
>DAOVLC010000208.1 GCA_030631455.1 Candidatus Zixiibacteriota bacterium | reverse complement strand
ATGCGAGCAAGTATGTTGATCTGCACTATCGTTTGCGCTGCATCTCCAAGCGCTACATGCGAGCAGAGAATACCAAGTGGCTCGATGGATATAAGGTCGCCGATTTTTCGGTAGGTATTAAGCATGACTTCGGATGGTTGAAAGCTCGAATTCAATACGATCTGGATAACATGACCAACACAGAATACATGCTTCTGGAGAGGTTTCCGCTTCCGGGACAGCTCTGGAGCGTTTCAGTGAAGATCACATTTCCCTTAGACATCGAATAATAGGAGGAACGGCCATGCGCTATATTAGCACCGCAATATCGACTATGATCCTCGCTGCTCTACTGACTGTCGTGGCTTATTCGGACGAACTCTATGTCATCAACGGCGGGGCAGAGACCATGAGCAAAGTTGATCTCGGAACCGATGCTGTCACCAATCACATACTCACGCTCGGTCTGTGGCCGAATGACATACTGATTGTCAGGGATACGGCATACATCGTTAATTCTGGCTCTGCCGATGTGTACATGTATGATCTGATCGTTCAGTCCAAGGTTCGGACAATCGACATCGGATCTAATCGAAACCCGTACAGGATAGCACAGATAGCGCCTGATACGTTCATCGTAACCAACTGGATGACCAACACGATCACGAAGATCACATCGACGGGTGAGAAACTCGGCGAGTCCCCGATAACGGGAGATTATCCCCAGGGCATTCTGGTGCGCGGCGACACGTCGTTCATCACCACAGTATCGTTCGTCTGGAACGACACATCATATGACCACGGATTCGTGGCTGCGTGGGACAACAGGGGGGATTCCACCATCCTGCCGATACAGGTCGGGGAGAATCCGAACGACATTACGTTAGGTCCCGATGGCAACCTCTACGTCGTCTGCACTGGTGAGTACAACGGCACAGGCTCTATCTACATCATTAATCCTGACCAACTTGCAGTGCTTGATTCTATTATTATGGGAGGAGACCCGACTGATATCGAGATTGTCGAGGGCGGCATTGGGTTTCTGCCGGCAGGAGGCGGCTGGTGGCCGCCCGGAAGCCAGGGAGATGTCCTAACATTCGATGCCGTAACAGGCATAGTCCTACATAGTGGGTCCAATCCGCTCAAGACTGACGGCGGTCCGATGACCGTTACAATCGCGTCTGATTCCACGGTGTTTTCGTTCAATTATGCGGCGAGTACAGTGACCGAGATCGACAAAGACGGGAACCTGCTGAGGAGATTCCTTGTCGGCGATGGTGCTCAGGTCGGGGCGGTGTGGTGTACGGGTGCCCAGACGTGCGAGTATCCAAGGGGCGATGCCAACGCTTCTGGCGACGTCGATATCGACGACGTTGTATTTCTTATCGCATACATTTTTAGTTCGGGTTCGGAGCCGGCCTGCGACGGAATTTCGGGAGATGTCGACTGCAGTAATGACGTCGACATTGACGATGTCGTTTATCTTATTGAGTACATCTTTGCGCAGGGACCGGAGCCTTGCCCCTACTGATGGATGGCTGATTCGTGCGGCACAGTGTTCGCTTCACTTGACTCGGGCTGGCTCGGTTGAGAAGAGGGCAGTCTGATCTCAAAGCAGGTGCCACCGCCTTCCGTGCTATGGAAGGATATCTCACCGCCGTGCCTGTCGATGATCCTCTTGCAGGCAAGAAGACCGTAACCCTCGCCGGCATCCTTCGTTGATACGCGCTCCCGGAAAAGCCTCGGCCTCAGTTCCTCGGGAATCCCTCTACCGTTATCCGATACTGAGATAATCGTTGATTCACCTTCCTGTGACCCGGAAGTCTCGATTTGGATTACCGGTTCCGGCCGCTCGCCGACCGAAAGCTCGTCGCCGGCGTTATGCAGGAGATTCACAACCACCTGCTGAATCTGCCCGCTGTCACCCTTCACTGGTGGAATCTGCGGCGACAGATTCGCAACGATCTCAATCTCGTCGAATCGGTTCTGAGGCTTGAGGAATTCTATTGTCTTCGAGATCATGTGATTCAGATCGATGATCTCGAAACGGCTATGAGGCCTGCCGTAATCTACAAGGCTTTCGGAAAGGGCTGCGATTCTCTCGAGAGTCGTCTTCATAAGTGGCAGTTTCTGCGCTACCTTCTCAATATCGTTGTTGTCGAGGAACAGCGGGATCAGTTCCACGTTGCCGAGGAGTATCGTCAGGTAGTTGTTTATCTCGTGTGAAATTTCGCCTGCCATCTCACCGCGTGTCAGCATCCGGTCCAGAGCCACTATCTTCGACTCGGCATCAGGTGTGGAACTCATTATTTTGGCAATGAAAACGTATGCTGAAACCTGCCCGCTCGCTTCATCTGTAATCCCCGTGCAGGAGATTCTATAGCCGGTCGGCCGGGCTCCATGTTTCGCTACGGACATTTCACCTGTGACAGTTCCGCACGTCTTTAGGTCTGTGCTAAACTCATCCCAATCGGTTGTCTCGTCCAATTCGCACAGGATGCTCGCTAATTTTCGACCGACTATCTCTCCGCCTGCCAGATTCGCTCTTGCGGCATTGTTGGCGAATATGACTGAGAAGGAGGGGTCGGTTACTATGGTGGCATGTAACTCATCTTCGACTGCCGAGGACAGCAACGCCATGACCGATTTCAGGCTGATACTCTGAGAAGTAACGGGATCATCCTTCATAACAAGCAGGCCTTCCAAACTTAGCGAATTACAGGTGCTCGATCTCACTGGAGTGGATACGGACCACAAGACCAGATTCTCAGATACGAGTACACCGAGCGCAAACAGAGGCAGAACGGACTTGCGGCCCACCTGCCCTCTACTAAGTTATCGGCACTACACACCGTACGATAACCCAACAGGTACAGGAAAGATGAGGCCCGACGCTTCAAATCGGTGCCGGCAGCTCGTTGGAATCCGGCTCTGGAACTATCTGTCGTACAGAGGCTTCTGCGATCCATTATAACAGGTATACGACAGCAGAAACGCTGCTCGATACAGGAAATAACCATGAGCCGGCCATAGCCCCGGGATGCGGCAGGCGCGAGTTTCTGCCAATCCCGGTGCACATAATGTGAAAGCCTGTGCATGAGTTGTTCCTGTGTGTAACGCCCCGGTTTTGGTGCAGATTTCTCGCTACACTAATGTGGAACATCGCACGATCCCGGTTGTTACATAAGATGGTACATGTCAATGGGATGGGGTATTGTCATGACTTGTTTGTTGAGGCCCCATCTGCTTTAAAGTATTACTTCAAGCGGCATGCCGCTTGCTAAATTAAGAGTGTGGACGACAACAACGACTGGGGTACTTAACTAGTACTGTTAGTTTGGGAGAGGTGTGTGTTGGACTTTGTTCAACCACCTGACGTTGGAGTCGGGCATCCCCCCTCCGCCTCTCCCTAAAAACTTGATCCGTGGGACGTAGGTCCCACGGATTCTTTTATCTTCCGTACGGCGATCTTGACTCTGCCACGCTCCCGTTCGCAAACCCCTCCAGCTGTCCTAATGGGCGAATAAGCGACAATTAAAGAAGTGCCTCATCCAGTTCGCCGAATAGCTGAGCTATCGGAGCATTAAACGGAATAATGAGGGAAATGAAACCGGGAGACATCATGTGACCAACATCTCCCGGTCGAGTCCTGGCAGGTATCAAGCTGGGTCAATCCCTAGAGTCGATAAAGCCCTCAGATTGTAAACTTCTGTCGGCAGCAAGAAGTCTCCTGCTCGAAACCCGCTTCCGAGCCACCCTTTACCCTTGAAGCTTTTACTAATATCGGACAGGTCTCTGTCAGTACCTGTCAGTGGAAATATCTAAAATTGCGTTAATTGTAGATTTTCTTGTCGGAGCTTAAGTGCGCTTTATCGTGACGACTGTCACGCCGGAACTGCCCTCGTTGACGTAGCCAAGTCGAAAATCCGAGACAAGCGGGTGCTTCGAAAGGTACCTCTTCACCGCCTGCCGAAGCGCTCCCGTGCCTTTGCCATGGAGGATATAAACCGTATCGAGGTTGCTCAGCGATGCCCTGTCGAGAAATCTGTCGACCGCCTCGGTCGCCTCTTCGGAGGTCATGCCTCGAACCGAAATCTGAGTCGGGACATCGTCAAACGGGGCATAGTTGACACCGGATGGCAGTTGGGGGCGTGTATCATTCTCCGCCACTTTCGAAAGAAACTCAGATTTAACCGTCGAAATCATGTTGCCGACGCGGACCTTCCAGGCCTTGCTGCTCTTGATGTATTCCAGCAGATCACCTTCTGCCTGCAATGTCTCGACCCATACCGTTTCTCCTGTGCTGAGCTTTTCTTCTCTGTGAATCTTCTGCGGCGACAGTTTCCGGCGGTGCTTGTCAATGTCCTTTTCGATCTCATTGAGCTTTGTGTGAGCTTCCCGAACTACCGCCTTATGCGCCTGTTTTTCTCTGATTGTTCTGACCAGATTCTCCAGTTCCCGCCGGGTCTCCTGAACCATCTCGTGCGCCTCTTCCATTTCTTTGCGCTCGAAATCCTCTCGTCTTTCTTTCAGTTTCGCTTCTTT
>DAOVLC010000105.1 GCA_030631455.1 Candidatus Zixiibacteriota bacterium | reverse complement strand
TGCTGGGATAGAGACCGCTATGGCCTTTCACTTCGTTTGACCAGTTTTCCGCCAAACGACTTGAATTTCGACCGCCCCTCTCGACCAAGTCCTCGTAGTCCGAACTTGATCTCTGTCTCAGCCAACGCTTTCAACTGCGCATCTGTCAATGACGTGATCCCATCGAGGCAGATTATATCGGCATTCGCATTCTTGAGAGCTTCAACTTGTCGATCGCTCAGAGACGTCAATCCTCCAAGAGATAGGTCAGTCACATCCATCTGCGATAGGTATTCGGCCTGCTTATCTGTTATCCAAGTTAGCCCATCTAGGAACACCGCCACTGCCGAGTACTGCAAATATATCTCTCCACCACTGGTTTTAACTACTTCCGTTGTACTCGCTGCTTTCAACTTGCAGAGAGCTTTCATTTGCCCGTCGGTGAGACTGTCCAGCCCACTGAGATGAAGGATGTTCCCTTCAAAGCCTGATAGGATCCTCGCCTGTTTCTCTGACATAGAAGTTAGACCATTGAGCCACACTTCCCTCAGTTCATAGTAACCGCTCGACTCGACCAGCCATTTCGCTTGTTCGTAAGTCATAACAGCTATTCTGAGGTATTCTTCAGGATTGCCACTATGCAATATCAGGTCAAACTCTTCATCAGACAGTGGTTGAAGCGTCTCTTGTGCAACAACGGTTGCTGTTGCCATTAGCAATGTAACGAGAAATAAATAAGTAACTGAGATCAGTCTGATGTTGGCCATCACGTCACCTCCATCGTTATTACTTCTCTCCAATTAGCAGCACTTGGATGCGTGCAAGTATGATAGTGATAATCTGAGGGATGTCAAGCTGAATCGGAGGCAAAGAATGGGCTTGCCCAAACACAGAGATTTCGTTAACTTTAAAATTAGAGTGTCCATGAGGTTCTGATAAATTGCAGACGTAGGGTAGAAGCTCTACCACGAGAATCAACGTAATGGCTACACAGATCAGTCTCCATAAGCATGCGTCACACTATCTCATTACGCTGTATGTCGTATTGTTTCTAAGCACCCCTCTCCTGCTTCGTTGCAGAGATGTCCAAGTCGAGGCAGTGACGCCGCCCGCAGAGATAGATTGGAACTGGAACAAAGAGAGAATAGAGAGCTACCTCGGGACACCGCTTGATGATTACACATTGGACACTACCAGATACGGCGATACGTACTTATATACGGCCGGAGTGAGAAGAGATCTGCCACAAGATGTTGAAGATAAGATCAATGAAGTGATTAGTCCAGGAGTTGAAGGGGCAAGGATCGAGGAAGTATATGTTTGGTTTTGTGAGCGTGACAGTGGCTTAATCTGCTTCGGCACGATTGGCACGGCTAAGGTGCCGCAGGGCATATGTGAGCTTATGCAGTCTCTCAGGGTAATGTATGGTGATGGTCAACCACTGATTGGCGGTGATTTTGCTGGCGCCCACGAATTCATACCAGTATGCGCGCCCCCGGCAAGTGCCAAGCATCGATGGAAGGCTAAAGACGGGAGCAACTTGGTGGCTCAGTACAGCGTTATTCAGTCCTCTGATATGCAGAATGCCGTCTTTCTCGTCAGGTACTACGGTCCCGACTATGTAAGTTGCACTGCTTCAGAACTCAATTGACATAGATAATTGTCGGCGAGGAGAAACTCTGAGCAAGTCCGAGAGTAGAATCAAGACGGCGATGAAGACTTGAATGCTCTTTGAAGTGTCTCCGCATCATTTGTTCACTGTTGACAAATCCCTTCCAACCCTCTTGATTGTTTTCTATGACAACTCAGCGAATACTCGATCTGGTCTGCAACTTTGACTATAGTTCGATGCAGTGCGCTTCTCCCGTGGAGCGTGGCCAATGACCTCCTCTCGCGCAATCCTTGATGAAATCGCGGCTGACAATCTCTCCGGTGCGGCTGCGATATACTCAAGGGCTATCGAATACTTCAGGGCTGTCCTCAACAATAATTCAAAGGCATCTCCACAGGAGTTGATCGATGTTCTAAGAGAATCAGGTCGAGCCCTGATTCATGCGCAATCCGAGATGGCACCGTTATACAACCTCGTTGCCGCGATCCGCTCGACGATGGAAACTCAGGCTGACGATTCGAGAATCTCAGACAACGTCTCATTGCTCCTGGATCGGCTTGCAAACGAGCATCGGGAGTCATCGAGGAACCTGACCGAAAGAGCAGTCCGGTATGTTTCAGAACGGAGCACGATCCTGACCATAAGCTTCTCCTCGGCGTTTCACGATCTGGTCGTACACCACCCCGCACGCAACACACTCACAGCGATCATACCCGAGAGCCGTCCGATGTGCGAGGGAGTGCAGCTTGCGAAAGCCCTTGGCAGCGCAGGCGTGAAAACAGTCCTGATTGCAGACTTAGCCGCAGGTAATTACATCGACAGATCGGATATCTTCGTTTGTGGTGCCGATGCTGTCACCGAGAGTTACCTGATAAACAAGATCGGCACCGCTCTTGTCTCGAAGGCGATGCGCGAAGCAGGCAAGAGTACGATGGCTCTGTTTACTGAGACCAAGCTGATTAAGAGCGAAGTCTTCAAATACTCACTGCGGTTCCTTCCGGAGACAGAAATCTTCGCGGAATCAATTCCCGGTTGCTCCATCGAGAACAGCTACTTCGAGAAGTGCCCATTGGAAAACTTCACTCACCTCATTTCAGACAAGAATGTGTATACCCCCGACTCACTGCGCGACTACGTTACCCGAATGACCTACCCCGACACAATGGATCAATAAAGCATCGTTTCACTCTGAAACGTTCCACTGCAGAGCATCGCAGCAGGCAGCCATAGGCCGGGGCTATCTGCTTAACTATCAAGCGATACGTGACGATAAGATAGATGATAACGTAGTGAATCGGGAGGGCTGAATGAATAGTATCATGTTGGGCGCGGGCGTTGCAGTGCTTGCCGCCTTGACTATAGGTTTAATGACAAGCAGGAACAGTTTGTTCCGGAGTGAGAAAGACACGTGGCTGAAGATTTTCATAGGGATGATATTTCTCGACGTGTTCGCTTTGACAAATCTGCTGGCAGAGTTGGGACTTACCGGCTCGATCCCATACATCCGGGATGAGATAATGCGAATGTTAGTTACGAGCATTTGCCTCATTGGAGGTAGCCTGTTCATCCTTGCCGGTTTGGCGACGTGGATTCCGATGCTTATACGTTCGAGTCGCGGGCTGGACAGGATGAGAGATTTGACCAGTCTCGTCGATAGCATTCAGCATATCTGCAGTCGAAGACTTCCGACATCGCAGCTCCTAACCGAGACCACTAAGCAAGTTTTCGATACAATTAGACCTAAAGAACTTATCTACATGAGATGGGATGAGCAGAGAAACCTGCTGGCTCCAGTCCATCGGTTTCCGGATGAGAAGATGTTGCCAACAGTAATCCTATCAATGATGGAGAAAAATGACTGGCTCCGTGATGTAATCGTCAACAAGTCGCCCACCCGCAAAGTACATGACGGAAGCATAGATTTCTCTTCAGACGGAATTCCGTTCTCGCTGGTTAAAGGAGAGATGGTTGTTACTATCCCTGTAACGGCAGATGGAAGCCTCCTCGGTGTGCTTGCCATGACATTCGCGCACGAGAGTCTTTTCGAAGAACAGGATATTGCGGTGCTGCAGGTTGGGTTGAGTGCGCTCGCAGTTGCGGTAAACAGTGTGAAAGTGCGGGATTCCTATGAAGAATCTGCTCTCCTGATGGATACTCATTCACGCCTTCTGAAAATAGCTGTTGACATAGAAAGCCTGTCCGACCTTCTGGTCACCGGCAAGGAACAGTGCAGAGTATTCGTTCCGTATGACATGCTCTCTATCTCCGTGGTTGACGGCAGTGCCGCCGCAATGAAGCGTCATTCGGTCATGGCGTCGGGAAACAAGGTCTCGGAAAGGGGGCTGTCACTGCCCGTGCATGAGACAATAGTCGAGCATGTTGTCCTGACCAGGGCGGGAGACATCAGCAACAACCTGACGGGAATTGTCTATCGCGATGACGCATGGCTTTCGAAATGCGGCTTCAACTCCCGATTGTCGGTTCCAATCTTCATCGGCGATCGGGTCGTCGGTGTGGCTTCGTTTGCCTCCATGGCGCTCGCGGGATTCAGCGAAAGCCATATGTCGAAGGCCGAACTGCTCGCCGAGATATTCTCAGTAGCGATCAGCAACTCGCTTATCCGCGATAGATTGAAGAGCCGCGATAAACAGATGCAGACTTCCTGGCGACTCCTGTCACGTCTTGCGTCGACCGGGAACATAGAGAAGTTTTTCGATGAGTTTGCAAAGCAGGTGACATCGAGCATGCCTGTCACCTGCTGTCGGCTTTCCTCATACAATAGGGATGCAGACAGACTGCGTGTTGTGACAGAGCATAGTTTGAGGGACAACACTGAACCGGAAGGCCGCACGGACGCTGAGACGCCTATAGATCGGATGCCTCATCACCGTTCGGTATTAGAGAGCGGTAGAGCACTTGTGGTGAATCAGGCCGATAAGAAGGACAGGATGACGGATGAAGAGATCGCATATAGTTTCCCCAACCGAATCCGGTCGGCGATCATTGTGCCACTGAACGTGGGTGGCACAGTTCGAGGTGTTATGTCTCTCGGAGAGGCGCGTGACCCATCGAGGCGTGCATTCGATTCCGGTGATCTCTCGTTTGCGCAGATGCAGGCAACTCAGGCATCTCTGGCGCTTGCCATATCAGATAGTAATACCAGGCTGAACAGTCTGCGAAGTGTGGATCAGAACGGTGCGGCCGTCCTCGAGACATTCTCGGATTTGAGCAGGCGGATGGCGGGACCGCTGTCTTCCATCATTGGTGCCGCAGAGCTCCTTGAACGAAACCTCCCGGATACGGGAAGCCAGAAGAACCAGTGTGTCACCACGATCAGACGGAACACGAACAAAGTTGTGAAGATAGTGGATGATTTCAAGCAGTTCAGGGATGCCGTGTCGTAGACGGCTTGGGACCAGGGATCTCAAACATGACGAACAATGGAACATGTGGCTCAGGAGTCGTGATTGGAGATAGTTGCGGCAAGCCAGGGAAGGGCGACTTATTCGTCAGTGAAAAATCAGTGCGATCAACGACCGCCTTGAATATCCTGATTGCCGCCAAACCAAACGGTTTCGATAGCTCGCTCCACTCCGACCTGGAGCGGCATGGGCACGCAGTGACTGAGGCAGTCACTTTGATCGAGGCGATCAGTCATCTCAGCGGTAACAGCGTCGACCTGCTCATAACGGACCTTCATCTCGATGGATATGCGGGCAGGTCCATCATCGAAGTGTGCAGAACGATATGTCCCGCCTGCAGGATCATAGCATCAACCACCTGGGCGAGGGAACTTGTGGTGCGAGATGGCGGCATGTCCGGTGTCGACTATATTGTCTCAGCGGCATGCAGATCTGAAGAAGTGGGAAGCATACTGAACAGAATCGTACAATAAGCTAACAACAGGAATGGCAATGCAACATGAGAGTTCGACATCGATTCATGTACCCGTTTGGGACGGCAGCATGGAGACAGCAGAGGCTCTGAACGAGCTGCTCAGGCAGATAGCAGTGTCCGGCAGAGCGGAGTTTGTCACAGTTCATGGTGCGGACGAATTGGACGTTGAGCCGGAGTACCTGAAGGCATCGTTCCTGAATGCTGATGAGAAAATCGATCCGGACTGCGTAGCCAGGATCGTGTCTCACTGCAGGTCCGAGATGGCTCGCCTATCTATCCGCTTCGTTCAGGCTCTCGCGGAGAC
>DAOVLC010000241.1 GCA_030631455.1 Candidatus Zixiibacteriota bacterium | reverse complement strand
TCACCTATCAGGAGCGTGTCTTCGAACGATGCTGCGCCATCTGTCGACCTCACAAACATAATTCTGGTCGGATTCGGGAAACGTCCCCACGAAACGTAGTAGTTGCCGTCGTGCGCTCCGCCGGTACGGTCGACAGTTGTCATCTGCTTATCTTCGAAATGCGGGGACACGTAATCGCAGATCGAGACCGGTCCTGACCAGGAAGTACCGTCATCGGTCGACCTGTATACGACAATCAGGCTCGAATCCTCGGTGGAGATGTAGTTAAGCAGGCAAGCATAGTAATTACCGAACCTGTCTCCTGTCAGGCATGGATCGGAGTGTCTATAATACGGAGTATTTGTAAACAGCGAATCAAACCATGTAGTGCCCCCATCGGTCGAGACACCGATTCCGACTCGCCTGTATCCAAGGCGAAAATCTCTCCAATCGGCGATAACGACATTGGCATCGAACGGACTAATCCAGATTTGCTGCTCGTTCTGAAGCTCTGAAGTCACATCAGAATTGACTTTCACATTGGGCGGTGTCGCGAATGCGGATGTCCAGGCAATGAAGATAACTGCCGTCAAGAATACCGCCGTTTTGAGCGTTCTTAAGCTGAACATAGTTCCTCCAAGGTCATGTCTGCGCTGCGTCTTATCTCGGGGATGAGTACCACAGTACTGTGTTTACCTGCATATTAACACATCGGACAGGTTTTGTCAATACTGAAACTGGAACGGAGCGCTGTGATTGCCGGCAGGAGCAGGGTTTGACATTGCACGATGTCGTCCCGTTTACTATTATGGGAAACATGAGCAACCTGGGAGATATCATGCGAGCTTTCGCATCAGTAATTGCAGTACTGATACTGACTGCCGGTCTCGCAAACGGCAGATCGCCCGAATGGTACGAAGCAAAGTACGATTCGATAGCGAAGCCGGACTTCGATCGCTGTCGGAAGCTGAAGGTCTCGAATCTGACATTCCAGTGTGACAGGGCGAAGTTCGTGCTTGATGCGGGTGAACTCTATTTCTTCCCGCCTGTCGATGAGCAGGTCTATGGCTGCTTTTTCAACGGCAAGGCCAGAATCATCCTCGATCCGCCAACAAAAGTTGAAAGGTTCTCGGTCAAGAAGTATCTCAGAACCGAGACTATCGATCACAAATTCCTGAGATTCCGCATGATGGCATCGCCCGACTTGTTAGCGAAGTTCTTCGATACGGCGGCTGCAGAGGAATGCAAACTCCCCGGGAAACTCAGGTCATTCGTGAAAAGATCGAAGAGCGCCACCAGGAAAGAACACCTCAATATCGAGGCATCCGTTCTCATGGAGCTGGCTGGACAGGCCGGAACATTTCTGTGGATTGATTTCGATTCGAAGAGCCGTCGCTACGTCTTCGCCTACGATAATCGGGAGACCGAATCGACAAGACTATACGTGCGAACCGCCATGTTTGGAGGCGACTTTTACGAACCGGTTATTTCGGCCTTCCCGAAGGAACACTATGATAGCGGCAGGTCATGGAAGCACCGTGACCCGCTTAGGCTTGTCACTCCGCTCAAGTACGATATCGATGCCGAAATCTCGGAGCGGGCGCATCTTGCTTGCAGAGTGAAGCTTGATTTCGTATCGAACATGGATTCGCTCCTCTCACTCTACGCAATCATTTTCTACAAGACTGATATTGACTCGGTTATCGATGGCGACGGCCGAAATCTGTACATCTCGAAACTGAAGGAAGAGCCGGGGTTCTCTGTGTTTCTGGATGATCCCCTGTTTCGAGGAGATACGACTTCGCTGACGTTTTTCTATCACTCGAGGGATTTCATCTCGAAGACTCCTACGGGTGACTTCTTTATCTCCAGTCTGGTCAACTGGTATCCAATCCTCGAATATCTCAAGCCTACCTTGTTCGACGTTTCGTTCACGTGTCCCCGACAGTTGGCGGTTCTGTCGGTCGGCGACATGGTTGCTGATTCGATATCAGGGAATCTCAGATTCACTCGCTGGGTGACCGATGCGCCGGAGATGTTCACCTCGTTCAACTATGGACTCTTCGACACATTAACTATGAAGGAAGACGACCTGCCCACCGTCAAGATCTTCCGCGGGAAATCACACAAAGGTAGCATCTTTGGACCTGACATGAAGAAGAAGGTCGGCGAGGATATCATCGGAGCGCTGCAACTCTTTACACATGTTTATGGAGACATGCCGTGCGATCAGCTCCTGGTGACCGAGATACCATCGAGGCACGGACAGGGAATGCCGGGACTCCTGCATCTGGCATCTAGTACATTCCAGAGAGAAGAGCCTGTGTGGGATGCGTTGTTCCGTGCACATGAGGTGGCGCATCAGTGGTGGGGGCACACCGTCAGATGGGAGAGCTATCACGATCAGTGGATATCCGAGGCTATGTCCGATTTTTCCGGCGCGTGGTATGTCCAGACGAAATATGAAAAGGACAAGAGGTACTTTGAAGTACTTGACAAGTGGCGTTCGGATGTTGTCGAGAAAGGCACGACCGGACATCGGTTGCGTGGTTCGTGGACAGTTGGCACTGAAGCCGGGCCGATCTGGCTTGGATATCGGCTGGTATCGTCAAAGTCGAGCGACTTTGGGACTCTCCTGTATTCCAAGGGGGCATACGTCATCCACATGATCCGATGCATGATGAAAGACTGGGTGACTGGATCGGACGAACGGTTTATCGAGATGATGAGAGATTTCGTGCGGACCTACTACCGCAAGCCTGCCACAACCGGTGATTTTCAGAGGATTGTCGAAAAGCATATCGGTGAACCGATGGATTGGTTTTTCGACCAATGGATATATGACATACACGTTCCCAAATTCGACTTCGAGAAAACAATCAGAGAAGAAGGTGGCAAGTACTATGTAGACGTCGAGATCATCCAGAAGGAGGTACCGGATGATTTCAAGTCGTTAATTCCGATCAGGATTAAGCTTCCCGATGATATGTGGACAGTTGTGACCGTTACGGCCGTTGGGGAAAGGACTCAGACAACTCTGCCACCCTTTTCGCGCAAACCCGAGAAATTCGATTTCAATTTCTATGAGGCTGTTTTGGCGAGATAGCTTCTTCCCACTTATACCCTGCATGAGCCAATCCGTAGGTCAGATCTCGGAGCGAGCGCTGCGAGCGGAGAGACCTGACTATTCTCTTTGACTGCCGGCAGATAAATAGTCAAAAGTCTTCGACTCTTGACCTTGTATATTGATCCGGTGAGATGTTAAATATAGAGGATCGGGATGAAACTGTTCCTGACCTGCAGAGAGTCTATCAGTAGTCCTTACGCCGAAAGATAGCGATTGTTATGAACATAAGTACGGCTGCGAAGATCAGTGAGCTGTACAGTGGCATCCAGCTCGCACTCCCACTGGTGGCCAGCTCGCCGGTCAGGTCGGAAATCTCACCAGTCTTGGGAAAGATATAGTACAGGGCATCGATTACGTAGATGGCAACTTTCGAATCGATAAACTGCTTTGGGAAGTCGTGATATGCCAGTATCTTTTGCGCCATCCAGACCACGAACGCGGCCATTATAGTGAATGCGCTCGAACCGGTCAGCACGCCCGCAAAGGCCGTTATGCTCAGCCATATTAAGAAGGCAAGCAGATTGATGGCGATTATGTACATGATCGTGAAGCTGAATGTGCCGTACAACGCGGCTGAGAGTATATAGTTGACGAGGAAGGATGCGACTATAACGCTGCTATACACGACCCAGATACTGAAGACCTTATTGAGGATGAGCCAGGAACGCGAGACAGGCTTGGAGAGATAGTAGTCCGCACGACCCCGAGCGAGCATGCTCGGAATTAGTCCCGCCGTAGCCATGACCGACAGGAAGACGAGAACATACATGTATGTGTTGTAGCCGTGCAGCATCGGATTCCCGAACGCCCGGTTCATGTCATCCGCGCCAAACGATCTGCCCTGAATCTGAATCTCCAGAAGAACTGATCCGATTGTTCCTACAACGCCGATTAGTGTGATGACTGCGAATACATAGATGATCTTTCGGTCGATCAACTCGTTCATGCAGTCGCGTATCATCCCTCTCATGATGCAGCCCCTTTGTTGTCCGTGACCGTTTCGAGGAACGACTGCTCGAGCGTTATCTTCATCGGCTTGATCGATTTGAT
>DAOVLC010000358.1 GCA_030631455.1 Candidatus Zixiibacteriota bacterium | reverse complement strand
GGCTATCTATTGATTCTATCGGTTTTTCTGAGTTACACTTGAGTTGTCGTGGGCGGCAGACGTCCTCGCAAGTCCTGAGCCTGCGAAGGGTCTGCCCCCTCATATCGCAAGGACGGGCAGATGTGGACACAAGTCCTGAGTCTCCGAAGGATCTGCCGCGCACTTGGTAGGGCAAAACCCGCCCTTCGACAACTCAGGACAGGCAGCGGTCTTGCCTATTCGGGCGGGTGCACAGCTGGATAGTCAGGAGCCCTGCCTGTCTATTCTCAACACATTAGATACTGGCCGTTTCCTTCTTATAAACAGCCGCCGCTATCAGTCCGAAGATGATATTCTGCACCAGCCCGGAAATGATCCAGGACCAGACCAGTGAATAGGGAATTTCGTACAGCACGAATTGCAGGTATGCCATCACGAAGTTGAAGAACAAAGTGATATAAATGCCGTAGCGGACTCCCTCCATCAGGCCGCGGCCTTCATATCCCCTTGCGAAGATGAAAACGAACATGTATGCGAAGACCGCTCCGATCAGAATCTTCACCCACATGTACGAGCTCATTCTCTCCTGTGAGCCGAAAATACCGGATTCCTGCAGTGGCTCATAGCATCCCTTCAGAATGACGAGATGTATTATCAACTCTGTCACGATCAGCGCGACGAAAACCAGCACGGCTGCCAGACTCAGGCGCTTCCAATTCATTTTCTCCTCCTATCTACATACAATACGACTCGCATCCGCTTTCTAAGTCGACTGCGGTGGTTTGTCAACAAGAATGTCTGTTCTCAGATGGGGTGGTTTTCGGGAGAATAAGAAAACGGGAGCCATCCGTAGCTCCCGTTATTCGGTCATCCGGGTTAATCCCTTAAAGTGTCAGCTATACTAACGCTTCACGCGACAAAACGTTTCAGATTTTTTCAACAATCCGGCACCTTGTCCTCGCGGGAAACCCGCCATTCGTGGTGGCACGCTCAGCACTCTGTTTCATTCTAACGTCAGAACGACCAGTTAATGATAGGGAAGAATGGGAATGCGCCGCCCTGCTTGATGATATTCACGAGTCCTATCTGCAGGCCTTTCAATGTCCGGGCGTAATTCACGAGACCGAGCTGAAACCCATTCGCGGAATTGGCGTAGTTCACGACTCCCCACTGTAATCCTTCGAAATTGCGATGCACAATGTTTACGGCGTTGTCCTGCCAGCCCATGAAGTCGCCGTCCGCAATTCCCGCCAGTCCGAACTGATAGCCCTTGCACATGCCAGTAGTCGTATGATTGATCAGTCCGAGGTCCAAACCGATGAAAGAGACGTTGCGGCCATAAAGCAGATTGAGCCGAACTCCCGTGATGTCGTCGCCCTCAGGGAAAATCTGAATCGGCGTTACCAACGCAAGCTGAATCGGCCGGGTCTCAGCCATTGCAGGCGTCGAGATAAAGGTGAGAGTGAGTAATGCAAACCCTAACAGCACAAGACATGTTTTTGACAATTCATCCTCCTTGTTGATGTCCGCCAGACATTTAGGACAGTTCAAGCATTATGTCAAGAGATACTTTGGAGTAGAACTCAGAACCGGGTCACGTCAACTTCCCGTATTGTCGACTATCTCTTTGATAACATCCGCTGCCCGTTTGCCTGCCTGTCCATCCAGAAGGTAATGCATTAACTCATTGGCTTTCTTTCGGGCAGGGGATAGCTCGCCGGGATTGGCCAGACACTGTTCAATGGCTCGTTCGATTTCATCGAACTCATCAATCTGAATGCTGATGCCGGCTATAAGCTTTTTGACTGCCGGAATCGATCTATCGCTGTCAGGTACTCTAAACGTGATAATAGGTTTATCGAGGGCGCAGAATTCTCCTATCATCGAGTTGTAATCGCCGACAAAAATATCGGCAATAAGCAGGTATTTCGTGACATCAAAATCTTCGAGATAGAAGGCTCCCGGTATGCTCTTGAGTTCGTCGATATACTCCTTCTCAGTCCAGCTATGCGCGGTTAAGAGGATATTGTATTTGCCGGTCAATGTGTGTACTTGATAGACCCAGCGGCTCAATGCCGAGAGACCTGCTACATTCCATGTTGAAGTAAAAATGATCGTCTTTTTTTCGGGGTCGAGGCCCAGATCGGCTTTGATCGTATCGAGCGACTCATCATTATAAGTGCCGTCAAAAGCCTGATCCAATTTCGGATAACCGATGGCGACTGTTGTTCTAATTCCGCGTTCTTTAGCGAGTTCAACCTGGTTTTCGCTCGATACAAAATAGACATCGAACTGATTGTAATACTTAGTGGAAGTCCAGCGTTTGAACTGGTATAGGCCATGATCAAAGCCGATTTTCTTGATTCTGCTCACGGGATATTTGTATGCAGTCTGCCGTGCCATGATCACGACGTCTGGAAACGCCGGGTAACGCTTATACGGAATACCTGTTTCTTCGAAGTATCTCCGAGTCTTGCTATTCTTTGCGACGAAAGTGACGGGAAGATCCAGATGCTTTTCTATCGGTGCAAACATCAGGTGATCCAGGGGATCGGCGCAATAGAACGCGACGCCACATGTTCGCCTCAGAGCCTTTGCGAGATACCACGCAGGTGTGTAGAACAGTGGAAGTATGTAGTCCTGGATGTTCACTTTTCTCAGGTGGCACGATACGTGAACCTCGGCGCGAAGTCAAGCGAATATGAACCCGGTCAGCGCCCGTTGCACACGTGCATCCTGCTAAGCTGGAATTACTGTATTGATCGGCACCCATCCGAAGTCACCAGCCGAATTGCAGACCCAATACCATCCGTTCAGTTCGCGACGAACCGTGAGAATCTCTCCGAGTGACGTGTCCAGCTCTCTCGCATTGTAGCTTTCTCGAGCGGTCGCATTGGTCCCATCTATTTCGAGGAGCTGCTCCGGTGCCCAGCCACTGTTACCGTCGCGCGTCGTGGCCCATATCCATCCCGGATACTGAG
>DAOVLC010000124.1 GCA_030631455.1 Candidatus Zixiibacteriota bacterium | reverse complement strand
GTCAACTCACTGGTCAGAAAATGAACAGGCCCTATAGTGCTTTCCACATGTTGGGAGGTACATGTTTAGGCGGTGTTGCCGATACATACTATAGACACTCGGCCGCAGATCGGGTTGTGTTTCCGATTGCAAAGCCAGGGTGTTTCAGAGGTGTCTGGGTATGTTGCATTGAAACAACATTCGTCGTTAGGGAGAGTTCTACAGAGCAGGTTATTTCAAAGATAAGCGATAAGTGCAGAGAATTATGTGTGTCGGCAGCGTCATAGAACTAGAGTCTTCCTCCGAAGGATGGAGTGCAAAAGCGGGGCTCATCTCCTCCTTTCCAAAAGGGACGGCCACAGGTACCGAAGAGCATGTTTCGTATGCTGATCAGCCTGCAATACGGGCTGGAAGCGCTAAGACCCGGATCACACATCAGAAAGCGGGGGGCAAACGCTGAGTATGAGGGGGCTAGCGTAGATTCGGTGCAGAAGAGGCGGGACTCGTTCCCGCCTCTTTCTTTTTATCTGCTGCCTACGCATAACACGGATGCGCGAGGTCAGAAACTGTTAGTCGAATTCCCTGACCTCGCGCACGTTTGCGCGAATGAAATAGTACGGGAGTCCTTGACCTGCCCCACGCTCACGGGTGCAGACGAGAAAGGAGTCTGACTCGAAGATGGCGATCACCTGTTGATCCGGTGCCCCGGGCTCAAGATCGCTATAAGACTTGCCGACCTCGATTATCAAATGCGGCTGTTGCTTATACGACATGTTGACGCGAATCGACCTGATTTTGCGATCGCGTACCTTGCCGAGCACAGATCCTTCGAGATACGCCTGTATCTTCAGTCTTTCCTCATCTGATATCATAATTGATCCGTCAGCTAACGACCAAATGGTCCGAATATAACCGTTTCGAATCTTGTTGCGGGCCGGGTTTGCATCCCAGCAGCGGGATACGTCACCCGACCTACTATTCTACCCATACACGACCTGCTCTTCAAGCCGATAGCGCCTGTAGATCTTGGCGTACCTTTCTCCGCGCGCCATCAACTCGCCATGAGTCCCCGATTCGGAGATACTCCCCTCCTCAAGAACATAGACCATGCTCGCTCGTTCCAGCGAGTCAGGTCGATGTGTAATCATTATCGCGGTCATGTCGGGCACCACCTCGTGCAGCCTCTCCCAAAGCGCTGTCTCGGTCGATGAATCGAGCGCCGACGTGCAGTCGTCAAGAATCAGAATCTTAGGCTTGCCGACCAGCGCACGTGCAAGAGCGAGGCGCTGCTTCTGGCCGCCTGAGAGCATCATGCCGCGAGTCCCGACGGCAGTCTCGAGTCCTTTCGGGAAAGTCCCGATCTCGTCCGCGAGCTGAGAGACATCAATCGCCCAGTCAATCACCGTGTCAGAGATGCTCTTCCTGCCGAGCAGGATGTTGTTCTTGATCGTATCGCTGTACAGCACCGGCTCCTGCGGCACATACCCGATATTCCTGCGAAGATCCTCAAGCTTGAATTCTCGCAGATCGTGCCCATCGAGCCTGATCGAACCACCACTCGGATCGACAAGACGCGGAATCATGTTGATCAGCCATGTCTTGCCGGAGCCAACTTTGCCCACAAAAGCAACCGTTTCTCCAGGTCCGATTACGAGCGACACACCGTCGATGATCTTCCGATCGGAATCGGGAAACGAGAACTCGACGTTTTCGAAGCTGAGCGCTCCTTTCAGATCGCCGTCACAATCCCGAACACCGCAATCGGCAACCATCGGCGTTACCTTCTCGAGTTCGATCAAACGGCCGATCGACACTGCCGACTGACGCGACTTCACCAGGAACTGGCCTATATCGAACATCGGGAAAACCAGGTAGACAACATAGTAAATGAACGCCACCAACTTCCCGAGCGACAGGCCGGAGTTTATGACCATGTATCCGCCTGCCACGAGGACGATAACGATGCCGACTTGCCAGACATACATATAAAGCGAATCCACAATCGTCATCACCTTTATGGTCGATATCTCGGCAGCACGTCTGTCGTCGACGGCTGACCGGAATTTGGCCTTCTGCGCGTTTTCCTTCACATACGCCTTGACCACCCTGATCCCGCTGAAGCATGATTCCATCACGTCGTTAAACCGCGATATCCGTTTCTGAAGATGATCGTACCGCTTGTCGAGAAGCGTCGCGCTTCTGAAAAAGATCAATATCAAAAGCGGCAGCGGCCCGACCGACCAGAGCGTCAGAATCGGATCGATAGTGATCATCATCGCAATAGTGAACGCCACCATCAACGACGCCTCGTAGAATCTGAAAATGCCAGAGCACGCAAACCACGACAACTTCTCCGCGACATCGTCAGTCATGCGGGTTACCAAATCACCGGTACGGAACTTGTTGAAAAAGTCAGGTCCGCGATAGGTGGTCTTGTTGAACGCATCCTGGCGGAAGAGCCATTCGAGCTTCAGATTCATCCACGCCCTGTGACTCTGCACGAAGGCATACAGTACGCTGGCGATGAGTCCGATGAGAACCAGCGACAGCGCAAATGTAGCCGGCGTCGACAGGCCTATGCCAGATCCCACGCCTGTGAGCCATACTGCAACCGCATTGTCCGGTATCTCGCCTGATTTCACGAAGTCCACCATGAACTCTATCATGCGCGGTATCGAAACCTGGAATACTGTCTGAACCGGCGTCAAAATCAGTAATACCGCAAGAACGTACCCGTACTTGCGATAGTATTTCCAGAACCACTTTATCTTATCCAACATTGGAAACAACTCCGTTTCTATTCTTGAACTGCAAGTGGAACAACTTGGAGTAATACCCGTCTTCGAGGATCAACTCCGTGTGCGTTCCTCTTTCGATAATTCTTCCACGACGGATGACGAGAATTTCATCGACGTCGAGGATCGTCGAGAGACGGTGCGCTATTATAAGCGATGTCCGTCTCTCCATGAGTTTCTTGAGCGAACCCTGGATAGTCCGCTCTGTCTCCGGGTCGACTGAGCTTGTTGCCTCGTCCAGGAGCAGGACATCCGGGTCAGTGACAAGGGCTCGCGCGAATGAGAGAAGCTGTCGTTCGCCTCGGCTGAAGTTTGCGCCTTTCTCCGAGACTTCGGTCTTGTACCCATCAGGAAGCCTCCGTATGAAGCCATCTGCCTCGACCATCCGCGCCGCTTCGGCGATCTTCTCATCCGAGGTAGTGTCGGATTCAAGCGAGATGTTCGACCTCACATCTCCCGGGAAGAGCATGATATCCTGCAGAACCAGGGAGAAACGTCGGCGCAGCTCCGCCTTCGCCATATCACGGATATCCACACCGTCAATCGTAATCCGCCCCTTCTGTGGGTCATACAGACGGAGCAGGAGCGATATGACGGTCGACTTGCCGCCACCGGTAACACCGGCAAGCGCCACTCGTTTGCCAACCGGTATCTCAAACGAGACATCTTCCAAAGCATAATTGCCATCACCTGAGTACGAGAATGATACATCCTCGAAACGTATTCCTTGTTTCACCGAAGTGATCGGGACCGGGACTGCCGGATCGGGCAGCTTCTGCTCCTCTGACAGGAGCGCGAATATCCTCTTTGCCCCGGCCACAGCTTTCTGTATGTTTGAAAGCTGCTCTGATGTTCGCCAAATCGGTTCGAAGGAGCGCCATATCAGCACTATGAACATGCCGATTGTACCGACGGTCACTGTGCCCTCCGCGATCCAGAGCGCACCGAAGAACAGCACCAGTGCAACCATGACATACTCGAAGAAGAAGAGGGTGTTAAAAAATATAACCACCGCCACATTGACATAAACATCTTCGTCGAATTTCAGTCTGTTCGCACGATCCACCCGACTACGAGCGTAGGCACCGCGATGGAATATCTGTATGATCGACATACCGTGAAGGAACTCTGTTAACTGTGCCGTCACCTCGGCCATCCTCTTTCTCACTTCGAGAAAGCGCGGAGTTGTCTTTCGCTCGAATATCACTATCAGGATTACGACGATCGGCACGATCATAAACAGTATCAGAGCCAATCTCCAATTGTAATAGAACATCACAGCGAAAATCCCCGCGACTAATAACAAGTCACCTACAACCATGATAACCGTATTCGTAAAGAGCATCCGCAGCGATTCCGTGTCGCTTTCGACACGCGCCAATAGACGTCCTACCGGATTCCGATCAAAAAACGAGACATCCAGTGACAGAATGTGCTCGAAAAGCTTGCGCTTCAGGTCGACCATGACATCCTGACCGATAATCTCCAGCTTGATCCTCTGAAAATACTGCAACAGGATCGTTACACATTGTATCAGACCGATAGCCGCGACAGTTATCAATAGTCCGGTGAAATCACCCGCCTTGATATCAACATCGAGAGCCCGCTTCAACAGTATGGGCCAGGCAAGCGATAGAATCGTGGACGAAGCGAGCAGAAACAGACAGATCAGCAAGCCGCGGGTATGGGCTTTCAGCAACGGAAGCAGCTTCCCGAACGCTTTTTTCGAGCTGATGTCTTTCTCTTCCGGCCTTGTTTTTTCGTCTTCGTAGAATTGACTGCTCATTATTAACACCTATGTTTCATGCTACGGGTTTGCCTGCCGCAGGTTCGGAAAGGCAACAAAAAACCCGCCGAACCTGTTGGTCGCGACGGGTCGAAATTCCATGTGAAAAACATCACAATAGGGGCGAACTTCTCCCGCCGCAGAACGTATTACTCTGGACAAGGTGAATTGTGCAATGATTCCGTATCACCAAAGTCTCCTCCGTTCCGTTGCGGTTAATGTTTATAAATTCGCCATTGTTCCGTTATACTGACACTCGTCAATAAGGTTGCGGAAATTTAGTGATGTTTTTTCAGTTGTCAATTGTTTTTTCAGGAATGTTTGTGCTTAGATCCAATTGGCGAATACTGCCTACTTCTATTTAGCTCGATCGGAATGCGTTTCTGCTTTAGGATATTGAATCGTGGCAGCCTCTATTCATCCGCCATTGCCGGCAAGCCGGGTGCGTCGGCGTTACGTAAGAATTTCATTGCCAAGCTCGGATTTTTTGTTAGATTGGGTGCTCACGGTCGGGCGGGACCCATGGATTTCGCCCGCGTTTAGTAGATGTTATGGCCCTATCGTCTAGTGGTCTAGGACGGGTGGTTCTCAGCCATCAAACGGGGGTTCGATTCCCCCTAGGGCTACCAATATTGTAAGGCCTGTGAATGTAAGGTTTACAGGCCCTTTTCTTTGTATTTAAGGGCATTTTAGAGCCTACTTATCCTACCTGAGATTGCCCGAGCTTACCTGTGATTATCTGGAAATGGGCGCGTGTTGGGCACACTCAGAACCGGACAGATTCTACCAGATGTCATCCTCGATCAGCGCCCCGCTCCCATGCGTTTGTAAGGGCTGTAATGACGCAATGGTGTCCCACGCACAACCTTGTACTGTGGCTCCTCTGAGTACC
>DAOVLC010000407.1 GCA_030631455.1 Candidatus Zixiibacteriota bacterium | reverse complement strand
GAAAAGATGGCGCGGCACCTTCCTCATAGCTTCGAGCACACTGCTGTCTGCTACCCCGCGAGATTCTATTTGATGTTTGACCATCGCAAGACGGTCTTCAGCATACGAGTCCATCTTTTTATCACTGACCGGCTTGTTTTCTTCGCCGAGTGCGCTGCCGCATATCAGCGCCAGAGCCATCACACAAAATATAAATCCTATGAATCGTTGCATACAGATAAAAAATAGCACATGCGGCGCCATTGTCAATAAGAAAAGGGCGCCCATCTTAGACGCCCTTCTCCGCCCAACCTGACCAACCGCTACCCGATGAGCCTAACCATCTCATCAGTTAGTATATCTTCGCCATCTTCACAAATCTCGACCGCAATATCCCCGATTACCACGAGAATCTCGCCGCCGACCGACAGATACTCGCCTATCTCGGGCTTGATCTCGAGCAGCCTGAAATAGGCATCGCTGAACGGTTTGATCTTAATCGCTTCCTGTGTGCCGTCAAACCGGCTGTCGACAAGTGTTTCTCCGATTTTCTGGAATGTCCGGTCTCCGACTGTGACGAGTTGAGATAACCTGTCGAACCCAATCTGACCGGCCACCTTTTCTTCAAGCTCAGTCCGAGGAATGTAGGCATTTCCTCTTTCCAATAGAATGTCTGGCAGACCCCCATCGGCGTCATACTGCTCATAAACATCGCCGGAAAATTTCTTCGAAACCTGTGATCTGTCGATGTCACTCTTTGCCCCTGCCGAAGATGGCACGCCGATTGTCATCGCATCAGCTAACCGGTCAACCGAGGAGATAATCATGTTGCTCTGAGGCTCGAAACCGCGTCCCAAGCGGTCATGTGGCCTGTGGGCGAGCGCCGGATCCTCGACAAAGAACGATGTATACGGTGTTACAATACCATACTTTTTTGAAAGTCTTACGATCTCTTCTTTAATCTCGCCATTCGATGGGTTCTTGCCGATTTCGTCCAGCAGGAATCCGATCCGCCGAATCGCCCATTGCCGCGGCACCAGATTATCCGACTCTGACCGGCGAGAGAAATCGACGTTGTATTCGAATACTTTCCGCTTTCCCTCAACATATCCCTCAAGTTTGATCACGGATGATCCGGGAGAATCGAACTTGCCTGCGACCACAAGCTGCATGCCATAAAACAGATCGGGAAGCTGTCTGGGATAGACATGACTCAGTTTATTGTCGTCACACACGAGTTTAATGTCTGTCATCGCAGGATTGGCGATCTTCGAGAAAAAGTTCGACACTTTGACCTCGACATCCTCCTTCGGCCTAACATAGCTGGCAACTGCGCCCGACTCCGATGAAAGCTGATCGAGAAGACCGGCTTTGACATCATAGCCGACACCGAAGCAGAATATCTTCCAACTGTTATCATTTGCGGCCTTGATATTCTCTGCGATCCGATTCGGGTTTGTTTCGCCTACAGTCGGCTCACCGTCGGTGAGGAATATCATATAATCTGCATGAGACCGTTGGCTCTCGATTGAAAGAGCCTCTATAAGCGCCCCGTTGATATCCGTGCCACCCTCTGCAACAAGGCCATCGATATATGCCAGAGCTTCCCTGATGTTATCTCTGCTCGCGATGAGCATCCTGTCTGAATGTTTCTCAATATTATCAGAGTAGCTGACAAGCCCGAATCGATCATCAGGGTACAGCGAGTTAAGGCAGAACTTAAGAGCCTCCTTGGCCTGTTCGATCTTCTCGCCAGCCATCGAACCTGACACGTCGAGTACAAACAGGACGTTCTTGCTGGATCGTTGACCACCCTTCTGCTTGAGATTAGGCGCGATCAATCCGAGGAAATATCCCTGATATTCATTCTTGTCGTAGTAGGTTAGAAGGTTGCATCCTACCTCGTCCCTGGAGACCGAGTAGTAAAGGATGAAATCCTTCGTGGTTTTTTGCTCTGATCTCGTCAAAAGAACATTCGCTGCTTTGTCATGCGGCCGGTCTATCTGCACTTGATGTGTGGGTGAATAGACTGCTTTGATAGCCGATTTGGACTCAATATTGATATTCAACCGATAGTCCTTGATGGGTGCAGCATAGAACTTCGGGTCTTCCGAAGTGAACCTGTATGTCGTCACGCCGTTATCGTACGGCAACACCTGCTGATAGAAGACCTTGATCTTGACATCGCCATGTGGCGGAATTGGATAGACCCTTGCCTGAAACAGATCCTTGCCGACATATTCGAGCAGCCCCGGATCCTTCATCCGCCTGACAATATCATGATATTTCCGGGCTGCCTGCTCTTTATCAAGAATCTCTCCTTTGACTTCGACGCCACCGATGAACATGGTGAAATTCGAAACCGACGCACCCTCAGGGATCGGGAAGAGATAGGTCCCTTCGAGTTCGCGCCGCTCGTTGTTATGAAATACTTGTTCGATCGTCGTCTGAGCGACACCATTTTCCACTGTAACATCAACATGCTGTTGGGTCAGGGTGATAAATCTGTCTGTCGGGTGCCTCTTATCGACAATGATCAAGCCGAATGCCTGACTGCAGATCGTAAGGGTGAGCAGGATAACGAACAGTACGGTTGACTTCTTGCGGATCATTTTGACCTCCTGATTCTTGTTGCTTCAAATAGCAGACAATCAGGAAGCCGGTTTATTCCCTGAAGTTTACGGATTTGTCCGTATTGGCACTATGGAT
>DAOVLC010000087.1 GCA_030631455.1 Candidatus Zixiibacteriota bacterium | reverse complement strand
TCGCGGCAGTGCCGATCCTGATTCACCTTCTTAACAGGCAGCGTGTCAGAACTGTCTATTTCTCATCCCTCAGGTATCTGAAGAATCTTCAGAAAACACGCATGAGGCGCCTGAAGATAAAGCAACTTCTCCTGCTGCTCTTAAGAATGCTGATTGTGATTCTTGTTGTCGCGGCGTTCGCCAGGCCTACTATCAGGAGCGGGTATACGGCCGGTCTGGGTGCGGCTGCCAAGACTTCCGCAGTTATCATGCTCGACAACTCTCTTTCGATGTCGGCTGAAACTCGGAACGGTTCGCTTTTTGAGCAGGGCCGCGATTTTGCGGCGGAACTGCTTCAGATTCTCGGCGACGGCGATGAGGTCCTGTTCGGAACTTTCAACAAGGACCTTGAGCCAGCAGGAGACGCTTTTACTCTTGACTTCGCGAATGCAAGCAAGTTGATCGGGCGCTCCGATCAGTCGAGCCTCACGACCGATCCGCAGAATTCTTTGGCATCAGCGCTTGAACATGCTGGAAGGTCCGGAAATCTCAACCGCGAGGTGTATGTCATTTCGGACTTTTCGGAATATGGATGGGACAATCTGTCAGGTGAAAGGTTCACTGACCCTCCGGAAGGCACGGGATTGTATCTCGTACCAATTGTCGATCGCGATCCTGACAACGTGAAAGTGACCGGTATTGACTTTGGCAGACAGCTTATCTATCCCGATCGGCCGGTTGAGATTGGAGTTCAGCTTACGAACGACAACAAGAGAGTGTCCGGTGTTCTCACGAGTCTCTTTGTAGATGGAATCAGGGTGAGCCAGGCTGGCTGCGACATCGACGCTTACTCGGACGGACAAATCAGTTTCAAGCATACATTCGAGGAACAGGGTCTTCACCACGGGTTTGTAGAATTGCCCGATGACGCGATCCTGGCTGACAACAAATTCTACTTCAGCTTGAGTATCCCGCGCAGGATCAATGTGCTCATCGTGGGCGAGAGCGAAAGGGATAACCTCTACCTCAAGCTGGCCGTCAGGCCGAGGGCGGATGGGCCTACTCAGATAGAACTGAAGTCCATTGGACTCGCATCCCTATCGGGCGAAGACCTTTTCAGGTTTGACTGCGTTATCCTGAGCGGCATTGATTATATGTCGGAGGCAGCCTTCTCCGCGGTCGACAATTTCGCGAGTTCAGGTGGAGGACTCCTGATATTCGTTCCACCAACGGCAGACAGCCGATTCTACAGCTCACGAATTCTTAAGAAGCGATTTGCCGGTGACATCGCAGGTGTCGGCGAGGTGAGCGAAGGTAAAGGCTTTTTTCTACTCGAAAGGCTCATGATGACTCACCCGATATTTTCGAGGTACTCGGAAATCGAAAGAGACAATCTGCCGGAGATCAAATTCGAGAAAATCGTGAACATCAGGTCATCATCGTCGAGTCGTGTGCTTGCGTGGTTTTCATCCGGAAGTCCTGCCATCCTCGAATCCGAGTGGGGGCAGGGACGGGCAATTCTGTTTGGAGCCGATCCAATGCCGGAGTCGAATGAACTCGTCAGGCATCCGCTATTCGTGACATTCGTCAACAGGGCAATCGAGTATCTATCAGCAGACATGACACGAATCTCGGAACGTTTTTACGTCGGTGACGTGGTGGCGCGGGACCTGGCTGGTCTCAAGCGAGGCGAGCGGGTCGAACTGATAGCGCCGGATGGCAGCCGAAGTTATTTGACGCCGAAGTTCGCGGGTAAGTCTGCTCATCTGTCGATCTCCGATGTATACGTTCCGGGCATCTATCAGATCGTAGTTGGGGACAGCCTGATCGATCAGTTTGCCGTCAATGTTCGAGCAGAGGAAACGAAACAACGATATCTGGATCCTGCCAGTGTGGCCAAGAGGCTGGAACGGTTTGGGCCGACTTTGCTCTCTGCTGAAAACGACAGTTTTCTCGAAGTGATCCGCCAGAACCGTCATGGCCGGGAAATCTGGAAACCGATCCTGCTGCTGACTCTCGGTCTTCTTGCGCTGGAGATGTTTATCGCAAGATCGAGTCGATCCGCACCGGAACAGACCCCGTGACCGATTGAAATTGACAAATCCGCCCATCGTTGTAGATTCGTAATATCTATGGTACTCGCCGTCTTACATAAGGTCGCCAGATCCTTCGCCGGAAAAGAGGTGTTTTCAGACATCAGCATTCAGATCAAGTCTGGCGAGAAGATAGCGTTAGTGGGTCCAAACGGAATCGGTAAGACAACCCTCTTTCGCATTTTGCTTGGCGATCTGTCTCTCGATCGTGGTGAGGTCACGCGATGTCGAGGACTTAAGATCGGCTATCTCCCGCAGGAAGTCGAACTCGACAAGAGCTGGACTCTGCTTGATGAAGTGGTGGACGCATTCAGTCACCTGCTTGAAATGAGTGAGCGGATCGAAAAGCTCGAGCATCAGATCGCTGCAGGCGAGGCGGACAAGGCCGCTATGACCGAATACGGCCATGTTCAGGAGCGGTTTGAACGAGAGGGCGGGTTTACTTATCAGTCGAGGATGGATGAAGTGCTACAAGGACTTGGTTTCCTCGAAGAGGAATACCATAAACCGCTTTCACTCTTCTCCGGGGGTGAGAAAAGCAGGGCGTATCTTGCGAAGTTGCTTCTCACGGAACCTGATATTCTGCTCCTGGACGAGCCTACGAACCATCTCGATATCGCCTCGACCGAGTGGCTTGAATCATATCTGAACGAACTTGACGCGGCGGCGATGATAGTGTCTCACGATAGAGTCTTCCTGAACAGAACGACCAAGAGAACATGTGAACTGAAATCTGACGGTATCGATAATTACGCTGGCAATTTCGATTTCTACACCCGCGAGCGGAAGGCGAGGCAGGAACAGCAAGCGAAATTGTATCAGCGCCAGACCGAGGAAATCGAGAGAATCAAGGATTTCATCCAGCGCAATATAGCTGGACAGAAGACCAAACTGGCGCAATCCAGAAGAAGGATGCTCTCAAAGATGAAACGTCTCGCCCCTCCGGACAAGGATGGTAAGGCGGCGACGCTTCGGATACAGTCCTCCGGGCGGAGCTACCTGAAGATGCTCGAGGTGAAAGGCCTTTCAAAGTCATTCGTTGGCCGGAAGATATTCTCGGATGTTTCCTTCGAGATTCTGAGAGGAGATAAAGTCGGTCTGATAGGACCTAACGGCAGTGGCAAGTCGACTCTCGTGAAGATAATCACAGGCGAACTCGAACCGGATCATGGCGAGGTCGAAGTCGGTGGGAATGTGACACCGGCATATTTCGATCAGGATCTGTCAATCCTCAACAATAATGATACGGTGCTCGACTCTGTATGGGAAGAGAAGCCGCAAGCTGAGGCAGGCGAACTTCGAAGCTATCTCGGTCGATACCTGTTCTCGGGAGAGGACGTGTTCAAGAGCGTCTCCGCCTTATCCGGAGGCGAGAAGAGCAGGCTTGCGCTCGCGAAGATACTGCTCTTGCCCGCAAATTTCCTGTTACTCGATGAGCCGACCAATCATCTGGATATCCCGTCATGCGAGAGACTCGAAGAGGCTCTGGCTGAGTATGACGGCGCAACGCTGATAATCTCGCACGACAGATATTTCCTCGACAGGACGGTTACGAAGATCTTTGCGCTGGAGAATGGCACTCTCCGAATGTTCACTGGCAACTATTCGGAGTACGCTGCGGCCGTGGCAAGTGAGGAGCAGGAAGCGGTAACCACAGTAAACGCTGAGGAGAAAGAGCTGGAGAAGAAGGCACGGCTTGATGAATGGGAAGAACTGAAGGAAAAGCGGCGGATCAGAAAGAAGTTCGAAAAACTCGAGAAGGAGATATACGAGACGGAGAAAAGACTCAAGGAAATCGATATTATGCTGGACGACGAAATCGTACAGACCGATTGGGAAAAGCTGCACGAGCTTCAGGAATCCAGAGCCGAACTCCGTAAGAAACTGGATGATCTAATGCGGAAGTATGACAGATTCGAATCAAAATAGACTCCTGATTCTGAATGGCTCTCCCATTCGGGGATCGA
This sequence comes from Candidatus Zixiibacteriota bacterium, assembly GCA_030631455.1. Taxonomy (GTDB): domain Bacteria; phylum Zixibacteria; class MSB-5A5; order JAABVY01; family JAHJOQ01; genus DAOVLC01. Next base: position 2,503 of record DAOVLC010000087.1, on the reverse strand, counting down.
ATGTAGATGTGATCTCAGAAGAGATCGCGAAGGGTGCTGCCGATAACGGATGGACAAGCGAGACGATCTATCTCAACGACTACGTTATCAAACCGTGTCAGTCATGCGGCGTCCGAGACGATGATGACATTTGCATCTTCCACGATGACATCTATCCCGTGTACGAGAAGTTCAGCAACTGTGATGCAGTAATCGCGGCTTCACCAATATACTTCGATTCCGTCTCAGCTCAACTGAAGCTATTCATAGACAGATGCAATTGCTACCGCCCACTCAAGAAATCCCGGGACGGGGAACTCTTCCTCGAAAAAAAGCAGTGGAAGATACGCAAGGGAATCATCGTACTCGTTGGAGGAGAAAGGCAGAAACATCAGCAGACACTTAGTGTCATCAAGGGATTCTTCCTCTGGACAGGCGTTGAGTTCCTGGATTCAATCTACTTCGCACATGATAGTTGGGAAGTCGGCGCGGTTGTAAACAGCGCAGCAGTCCTCAAGCAGGCATACGAACTTGGCGCGCGGTTGGAATCAAACCCGCACTGATCTGCTCATCCTAATCTTACTATTCTCAAAATGTCCTGAACAGTCGTGACCAGCGGATTCTGGAGGGAAAGTTGGATACATAGTGGAAAGCAATTGCGAAGACCTTGTCTATATACGGCGAGGTCCACTCGGGAGCATTCGGGTCGGGCGCCCATGAGAAATATGTGAAGAATGTGCGGCCTTTCACCGCGTTCTTGTCTACGAATCCCCAGAAGCGTGAGTCTTTAGAATCGTCGCGATTGTCTCCCAGCACGAACAGCTGCCCCGGCGGCACCTGCTTAGGACCGAAGAAGTCTCGCGTGGAGAGTTCTACAGGAATTAGCCTTTGATCGATATGTCTCGCCTCATCCGGTTCGAGTACAAGATTCCCATCGATATATAGCCTTTTCGCGACGATTTCGACTGTCTGTCCCTCGGTCGCTACGACTCTCTTGATGAAGTCCTTAGTCGGGTTAAGCGGATATTCGAATACGATAATGTCACCCGGCGCAGGTTCCTGGAAATGATATATATACTTATTGACGAAAAGGAAGTCACCGACCTGAAGCGTATTCTCCATCGATCCGGACTCGACCCGATACGCCTGGACGACAAACACTCTCAGTATTACCGCTATCACAAGCGCGACCAGAATCGCTTCTATGTATTCCTTGACACGGGAACGTGCCCGCCTCTTCATCGTGCGGACTTTGCCGATGGTCGAGACGACTTCGGGTTGTAGCTCCATCATAGCAAAGAGTATCGGCAGATTCGCGAGAAATTTGAGGAATTCGCTCGATCCGTTTCAATTTGTAACACGGTGAGGAGCGTTTCATATGGTATTCCTATTGATGTGAAATATAGTGGCTGCAGCGCCCAGAACCCGGCAATACTCGAAATATAGCCTCTTGTGGAAGTTCAGAAATGCTGGATGCAATTCTACAGGTCTGTGAGGATTATTCCAACTGATAGCCTCGAATCATGGCTGGGGTGCCAGGATTCGAACCTGGGTAGCAAGAGCCAAAGTCTTGTGACAAACCACTTGTCGACACCCCAGTGTATTATTACTCATACGTCGTCGGTCGGGCCTTGTTCCCAAGACTCGCTACTTTTGAAGTTGCCCGCCTTGTCCTGATACGCCTCTATAACACGCTGCTCTATCTCTCGGCGCATTTCAGTGTTGATCGGGTGAGCAATATCCTGGTGCGAGCCGTTAGGCCGCCGGCGTGAAGGCATCGACACGAAGAAGCCTTTAGCGCCGCTTATGACTTTTAAACCACGAATCACGAAGGAATCGTCGAAGGTGACGTTGGCAAAAGCCTTCAGCTTATCCTCGTTCCTTAATGTCACCCGAACTTCTGTAATCTCCACTTACACCTCCTGGTGTATTCAAACCCCGGTCAAGCGAATCGGTTGGACGGCAAGAACCTTCCAATCGCCCCATTTGCTTTGGTCAGCTCGTTTGTATTCCTCTACCCATCGAACTGGCACTATGGCGAAAACGGCTGAGCCGCTCCCACTCATAGAAACATGCTCAAATCCGCGGGCAGTTAACCATTTCCTAATACTGCGAACCTCTGGGCAACTCTGCAAGACCACTTCCTCCAAATCATTGCTCAGCAGCCCCACTAGGTCTGTCAAGCAAGAGTTGTCCCAATCCATTTTCAATTTATCCCTGATATTTCTCCTTGTCAAGCCTAATTTTAGATTCGAGTAGACATCGTGGGTCGAGATGGGCACGTCCGGAATAACAATCAGAACCGAGTATCCGAGCGGTAAGTCGATATTTTCTACGATTTCGCCGCGTCCTGTGACAATTGCAGAGCCGCTGCTGAAGAAAAAGGGCACATCTGAACCGATTGTCGCGCCTATCCGGGACATCTCCTGCGAGGTCAGTCCGAGGCTGAAAATCCTGTCCAGAGCGCGAATTGCTGATGCACAGTTGGAGCTCCCGCCTCCGAGACCGGATCCGGGCGGTATCC
>DAOVLC010000173.1 GCA_030631455.1 Candidatus Zixiibacteriota bacterium | reverse complement strand
GTGCTTGATCTACAGTCAAAAGGATTCGAAATCGCCCTTCACGGGGTGCGGGGAGGTCATTCCACACGTGATGAGATTATCACAGGCCTCGAAACATTCAAGAATCTGTTCGGAAAATACCCCAGGATGCATATCAACCACTCAGAGAACCGGGACAATCTCTACTGGGGAAGCGCAAAGCTCGGCAACCTTCCGTTCAGATGGCTGTATATGATCGCAGGCGGAAATCCTTCATCCTACGGCCACGATCCGGAATCGGAATATTTCTGGGGTGATATCGCGGAAGAGCACATTTCGTACTGTGTAAACTTCAGCTTCCACGAAATTAACGTATTCAAGATCAATCCGCTTATTCCCTATCACGATGCATGCAAGCCGTATGTGAAGTATTGGTTCCATTCGTCGGACGGCGGTTACATTGAATCATTCAATGAGTTGATTAGGAAGGAAAATGTCGATAGACTTGAACGCGAAGGCGGAATCTGTTTTGTCTATACACACCTGGCAAGCGGGTTCTTCAAGGATGGCGAGTTGGACTCTGTGTTCAGAGAAAGGCTTAGCTACTTAGCTTCACGAAACGGGTGGTTTGCGCCGGCAAGTGAGGTTCTCGACTATATTCGAGAGAGTCGCGAGGGGAGCGATGAGATCGGCTTCAGGGAGAGAGTATACATTGAACTATGGTGGATGTATGAGAAACTGCTGCATGGCCAGACGTAGGTGTCAGACAATAATCTGAATAGTGGGTGACCTTTCGAATGAACAGCATGAGTACACGACATTTCTGGATTACGATACTGATTCTTGCGGTCGCGTTGGTGTCTTTTCCAAGGTTCGACCGGCAGGATCTGGGACCTATCGTAAAGTACACCGGCAAGATAGAGGGCGAGCAGTCGTTCGGAGATGCCGTCTTCTACATGAGCTACGTCGAGTACTTTCGGGGTGACGGACCGATAGAAGAGGTTCACCTACCGTTTCGATATCGCCCGCTGATCCCTTTCATTGCGTCGCTTCTACCGATTGAATCCACATTGACAGCAATCAACGTCGTGAATCTCGCTGCCCTGTACGTCACGGTACTTTTTCTTTTCATGTTTCTCGAGAGCCTCGGTTTCGATTTCAGATTCAGTATTCTTGGCTGCTTCCTGTATACAGTGTCATTCCCTGTGTTCTACATGAGTACGACCGGTTATCTCGAGGCCTGCATAATGTGCATGCTCACAATCGGAACATACCTCATATTCAAAGAGAAATGGCTCTTGCTGGCCGTGGCAATTGCCGTGGGCGTTCCGATCAAGGAAGTGATAGCCCTGCTGATTCCTGTCGCAGTCGTGTACCTGTGGGTCATAGGGTCAAGCCGCACCAAGTTGTTGTCGACAGCTCTTCTTCTCATACTCGCATTTGTAATACCGACGGTACTCATCAAGACTGTTTTCATTGGGGCTGGCGATTTCTACTGGATACCGAGTATATCGACGCTCCTTGACAACATGAGAATCCGGGCAATGCTGAGTCTCTTTCTATCGTTTGGCCTGCCGGGCATTTTATCGATCCTGTTTTTAGTACGTTACCGAAGGCTATCCGGTCTGATCGAGCGGCGTCTGCTCATGCCGCTCGTGACAGGTGTATCTGTAACGGTGCTCCTGATAATATACTCGATGCTGACTGCGTATACTGACGGGCGCTTTGCCTGGCCCATGACGATCTTCACGATTCCAATGGCACTATGGGTGATGAGATACGGACTGTTTCGGAGTAAGATCGCATAGACAGGTAGAAACGGATACCTCTGTCGAGTGCCTGCATAGTGGAGAAAACAGTTGTCTCTCTGTTTGAACTGGTTTATTATCTGACCGATTGCACCGGAAGGGTGCGACAATCGGTTTTATCATGCCTAAGATAGCAGCTATCATACCCGCATACAATGAGGCTGAAAACATCGGCGGGGTCATTCGCGAAATCAAAGAGCATCACCCTGAAATCAAGATAGTGGTCGTCAACGATGCCTCTACAGACAATACAGAAGCTGTTGTAATGGAGTCGGGAGAAACCGTCCTCACATTAGCGCACAATCTTGGAATCGGTGGTGCGGTTCAGACCGGGCTCAGATATGCCGCCGAAAACGATTATGACATTGCAATTCAGGTGGATGGAGACGGACAACACATTCCGGCTGAGATCGACAAGCTTACCGACCCGATACTGGCCGGCGATGCCGACGTCGTGATCGGTTCAAGGTTTCTGGGAGTAGGCAATTTCAAGAGCAGTCTCTCAAGGAAACTCGGTATACGTGTCATTTCGCTTGTCAACTCAATACTGGTAGGTTCGAAGACCACCGATAACACCTCTGGTTTCCGCGCACATAACAAGAGGGCCATTGCTTTTCTCTCCGAGCACTATTCGCAGGACTATCCCGAACCGGTCGCCGTTATCGAACTATTTCGAAATAGATTCAGAGTGATGGAGGTGCCCACTCGGATGAGAGAACGTGAACGAGGAAGCTCATCAATCGGGGCACTCAACTCGATATATTACATGATAAAGGTCATCATGGCAAATGTGATAGCGTTTTCGAGAAAGCCGGCTTCAAAGGAGGATGACTGAAAATGATCAGCCCGATCCAGATCATCTCGATCCTCGCGAGTATCTTTATTATTGTCTTCATACTCTCCCTGATCCGGCAGCGAAAGCTGAGGGAAGAGTACAGCATAATGTGGTTGGTTGGAAGTCTTGCCCTGATCCTCTTTTCGATCTGGCGTGGGCTTCTCGACATAATCGCAAACTTGGTCGGGGTTGTCTACGCCCCGGCAATACTGCTGCTGATCGGCATATTCTTCGGTGTGGTGATGTTTCTTCACTTCACCGTAGTGCTGTCGAAACAGGCAGATCGAAACAAGAGTCTGACGCAGGAACTCGCGCTTCTGAGAAACAGGATCGAAGAACTCGAACGAAGCGGTGACTGACCCTGCGGATTAGCTTTCGATTGGCGCTGAGGGGACGAACGAACGCATCGGTAAAGGCAAGTGCCGCGGGATGAGATTGACTTGATGTATAAGAGTGATGTGAAGCTCAACTATTCACCTGCTGCGCAGAGAAGTACCCTGTTATTCGCTGCATTTCTTCTCACTATTGTCGTGCTTACCCTTAACTTGTCACTGCTTTCAAGTCGCTTCAACGGTGACGGCCTCGGTTACGCAAGGGTTGTCGAGGATGCCGATTCTTCGAAGCTCTTCTCGATATCAGCGAGGCTCCTGTTCTGTCCCACCGGCAAACTCGTCCATTCCATCGTTGGATTTGTCGACTCCGATATCAGATCCGTACACTCGCTACAGATTCTGAACTCGATATTTGGCGCCCTCGGAGTCGGTGTATTTTTTCTTGCTGCGTTCAGGATAAGTCGTAGCATCAGGCTAAGCATTCTGGCAGCCCTCGGACTCGGGTTCTCGCTCTCCTACTGGTTCTGGAGCACGAATGCTACATCGTATCCGGGGTGTATCTTCTTTCTCATTGTGACGCTCTATCTTCTTATAAAGCTAACGGAAACGAGTGGCAGACGGCGGTACCTCCTTCTCTGTCTCCTGATAGGCTTGACACATGCGCTCGCTAACTTCTTCTGGCTGACGGCACTGCTGGCTGCTCCAGCGATTGTACTTGGCATAATTGTAGGCTACAGAGGCGCGACAATCATCGGTAGAATCAAAGCAGCAATCACATATTCTGCCTCACTCCTGCTGTTTCTGGTCATTCCTCTATTGGTCGCCGGATTTGCGACAGGAAGAGTCGATTCGCTTAGCGGTTTCCCGGCCTGGCTGACGGTGGCATCTTACGGAATACCGCCGGATCTCAGCCTGCTCAACCTATCTAAGGGAATCATTGGCTTTTCGTCGAGTGTCTTCAGGATAATCGAACTCGGCCCTGCGATAAAACAAGCGGTCTGGGGAGTACCGTACGTCATCGAAAACAACCTGCGACTCTATGTGGAGATGGTAGTATTCGTATTGCTGTGGGTTTTTCTCATCGCAGTAGCATTTTATCTGGTTCGGTATCGAAAGGAAGTGTTCAGATCGAAGACTCGCATGGCCTGGGTTCTTGCGTTCTGGGCGATTCCGCCTGCTTTATTCGGGCTCATCTGGCTCGGTTCGGATACAGAAAGATGGCTGTCTGTCCTACTCGTACTATGGCTTCTGATTCTTTTCATAGCTATTCACGCAGCACGGTTTCTAAGCGCTGCAAGAGCTAAAGCGATTGAAATCGCTCTTTGGGCTTTCGTCGCAGTCATTTTCGCACACAATCTGGTTTTTGCAGTGATCCCCGATCACGATCCTGACAACAATCAATATATGCAGAGTGCACAGTATCTCAATTCACGGATGTCCGGCAGCGATTTAATCCTCCTGTGGGGACACGATCATGTGTTCACTGCCGATCATCTTACGTACTTCTTCGGAATCGAAGCGCACCATCTCGGGCGATACGCAAAAAAACGTCCCGATGAGGCATTTTCAACCCTGGATTCCGATATTTTGAATTGCAGGGCAAGAGGCAGTAGAGTATTCGTAAGCGGACGGATCTTCCTTTACCAAGACCTTCCGGAATCCCACCACTCCGACGCAAATGCAAATACAGAGCGAGCAGAATTCGCCGAGTTCTTCTCAAAGTGGAAGATGACATCAGCATTCACACACGGCACAGACACATATATGGAAGTATTCGAGGAATGACATGTTCTTGCCGAGATTCGTGACTACTACACGGACCGGCTGATATAGAGTGGAGTCCGAGATGATCGAACGCGGCATAAAACGAGAGCTGTATCTC
>DAOVLC010000178.1 GCA_030631455.1 Candidatus Zixiibacteriota bacterium | reverse complement strand
TGAGACTAACAGGCAGCCACTCTACGAAGAGCATCTTGTCAATCGCAAAAGCATTCAAGTTGTATTGACGGGTCATTCGCATCGCAGGGGCTTCTACACGATAAACCGTGCGGATTATAGCGGTGACTACTCCGTAAAAACGAGCTACTACGACTTTTCCGATTATCCGGCGCTCAGAGCTACTGGTAGAAGATTAACCCCCATAGTGATAGTGTCAGATTCCGCAGGCCCTCATCCGCGGCTCAATAAGACCGGCGAGTTCAATGGCGTAGGAAGTGATATCTCTGCAGGTTCAAAGATCTGCTTCGACTCAACCGGTGATGTCGAGAGGATGGAGCCAGTCCTCGGGTCCGCCAAGCCGAGAATCGCTGTCGCGATTGACTACTACGACTTACTCGAAAACAATCCGATAATCGGTCATCATGATCGAGTCATTGAGCCGTTCGAATCGGACAAGTTCCTTATTCGCGACGAGCATCGTGGAATGGTAGATTACCGTTTCAGATTAGTCATTATGCAGCATATCCGCAATTTGGTGAATCTGGAAGACGTCGTGATCTATGTCTACGCTGCTGACGGAGAGTGGAAGAAGATTCCATTACAATTCAACGGTACCAATCGATGGGTAATACCACGTGGAAGAGATGCTCAGACATTCTTCAATTTCGTCAATGGAAACAATGAGCGATCAATCTTCATGTCCATGAAATTCAATCAAAGAAGTGCTCTCGTCTCCCACTATGATTTCGAGAGCAGGTGGAACTTCGAAATTCAGATAGACTCGGACACCTCCGGTGGAGGGATTTTCGGAACGGACACTCACAAAGTGTATACAATTGAAAGAGATGTCGACCGGGCTGAGATACCCGACTTCGAATGGAGAAGGCGATTTGACAAGTACCGTTAAGCCCTTGCGGATATGGCTTGTACTTGCGGCCATGGTCGGCTTGGGAGGAGTTTCCTGTATGACGTCAGAACTGAATGACAAGGAAAAGAACGATCTTAAAGATATTGAGAAATTCAATACTGAGATCGGTCAACTGGGATGGCATGTCGAAGACAAGCTGATTGAGGAACTGGACATATCAGGCATTGTACTTAATCAGTCCTCCCTGGTGGCTGTCGAGTTTAACAATGTCACATCCAGAGGAGCCAGAATCACCGGGTCGGAATTCAAGAGAGTCAAATTCGCTTCCGGAGACTTCTCTAATTCACAGTTCGCAGATATCCGTTTCATTGAGTGCGAATTTGCAGGTGTGTCGTTTGAGCGAAGCACATTCGACAACTGCACTTTCACGGGCTGCAAAGGCATCCGAGTAAAAATGAGCGATGCAGTCTTCAGAAAGTGTTCATTTGACAATTACTCTGATGACTCTGGCATTTTCACACGGGCGGAATTCGTCAACACAAATATACGCAAACCGGACTGGCGCAACACCACTCTGTACCATGCAAGATTCGACTCCACAGGGATTGTTGACGGCAAGTTGGAGCTGGTAGTCTTCGCAAATGCCAACATTGACGATTTGAGCATCTCCGAATCGAGTATCATCTCCTGCAGCTTTGGTGAAAGTACTATCAGAAAGCTTCAGTTCAACAAATGCGAAAGCAAAGGCGTCTCATTTGGGAAGGCGAATATCCAGCGACTGATAGTCGTAGAATGCAACGGATTCAATGGCCTCAACATCGTCAACTCCGACTGCCAGATGTTGACGATTGAAAAGTGTGAAAATATGTCAGAGCCCAAGATATATATTTCCAGAGTAGATAGTCTCTCGATAAATAACTGCAATATTGCGTATCTTTACTGTGTAGAGTCCGAATTCAGATCCGGGGGACAAATCAGTGGCTGTAAAATATCGGGTGCTAACTTTCAGGGAGCGAATATTACCGGCATCACGATCAAGGACTCCGAATTCTCCGATTACCTGGTCATTTCAGATGCCGTGATCAGGAATCTCTCGCTGACGGACGTGACATATACGAAGGGCATTGAGATAGACAGTCAAAACGTCAAATACATTGAGTCTGATAGATTTACGCCAGAGTGATGGATATTCGCGAGTGCTGTACTAATGTGTGATAAAAGCGCTTGACATAGAATTTGTATAACGGTATTATCAGTAAGTTGTTACCGGTTTCAGCTGTGATTGACCCCTTGCGGAGCTGGTAGTCGTTCGCAACAGAGCTACAAGCATGGAGTGCTTTAGTCTAATATGGATATAGCAAACTACTCATCAGATTCCAGAGCCATCATAAAGGTTGCGCGCGAAGTCGCCGCATCTTTCAGGCATCCTGAAATCAGAATAGAGCACCTACTGATCGCCGTGGTCAGGCAAGAAGGCTCAGAGGTCGAATCAATCCTCAACCAGCTTGGGAAGAGCGCGGCGTTTGTCGAATCGGTTGCTGAGGAGTACCTGAAGGAGCAGCCGAAGAGATCGAAAGCCAGAGAGAATGCAACCATCTCGCCTCCCGTGCAGGAAACCCTCGTTGCCGCTGTAGAAGAGAAGTCAAAGCTCTACGATCCGCTCGTCGAACCTGAGCATATCCTGATAGCCATCTTCGATCCGAAGTCGCAGCTCTCCTCGTATGTTCGGGAGCAGATCGACATCTCGAAAGAAGATTGTTATCGAGCGATAGCCGACAGCAAATCGGTTGAGGAAATCGCCACGGTTACACCTAAGGGCGGTGAGGCTGAAGCTGAGGGCGGAAAAGAGGTCGCAGGCACACTCAAATACACTGTCGATATGACTAACCAGGCGGCTGCCGGTGAATTCGATCCGATGATCGGACGCGAGAAGGAACTGCAGGAGTTGATCCAGATTCTCCTCAGGCGAAGAAAAAGCAGTCCTGCGCTCGTGGGCGGCGCCGGGGTAGGCAAAAGCGTCATCGTCGAAGGTTTCGCGCAGGCGGTGATCAATGACAAGGTTCCGAAGGTGCTTCAAGGCGTCAAAGTGATGGAAGTCGATATGGGCTCTCTTGTTGCAGGTGCCAAGTACAAGGGAGAATTTGAGGAGAGATTCAAGGCGCTCGTCGGGGAAGTGGTGAAATCGGGCGGCAAGACGATTCTTTTCATCGACGAGATCCACACAATTGTTGGTGCCGGAAATGTCTCCGGAGGAATGGATGCTGCCAATCTGATCAAGCCTGCACTTGCACGCGGACAATTGAGACTGATCGGCGCGACCACCGAAGAAGAGTACACGAGGTATATCGAGAAAGATAAGGCGCTGGACAGGCGATTCGAGAAGGTCAAGATCGAGGAGCCGAGTTTTGACGATGCCGTCCGAATTGTCAAGGGTGTAATCGGCAAGTATGAAGATCATCACAAGATTTCGTTTACACATGAGGCCATTGTCGGCTCTGTGAAATACGCAAAGCGTTATTTGTCAGAAAGGAATCTTCCGGACATCGCTCTCGATCTGGTTGATGGTGCTGCATCCGAGTTTGCGGTTAAGGACGAGTTCGGCAAAAGAGGAGTTGCGGCGATTGAATCGCAAATTGCCGAGATAGAGAAGCTGATAGCCTCATGCGGAGGCAAGGATGCCGAGAAGGACAAAGAAGAATTCGATAAGCTGCAGGCTGTCTACGATGAGTTTTCGAGGGATTTCGATACACTTCAGGATTACTGGGGATATCGCGTTGAAGTCTTGGCAGGAGTAGCAGAATGACAATAGATGTAACCAACCTCGAACTGCTGAAGAAAGACTTCGAAGAGAAGGTCAAGAAGTTCGGTGCACTGAAACCGATTGCCGAGAAACCGGAGCCAAGAATCGACGACGCCGATATCGCGTCTGCGGTTGCGCGACGCACCGGCATACCGGTCACCAAGATGCTGACCGCGGAGAAGGACCGCCTGATCCACATGGAAGCGCATCTTTCCAAGAAAATTGTCGGTCAGGATAAGGCAGTTACGACCATCGCAAACGCTATACGTAAAGCGCGCGCCGGGCTGAAATTGCCGAATCGACCTGTCGGATCATTCCTGTTCCTGGGTCCGACCGGCACAGGCAAGACATACTTGCCGAAGCTTCTCGCAGAATTCCTGTTCGATGACAAGAACGCGATGGTGCGTCTCGATATGTCCGAGTTTATGGAGGCTCACTCCGTGGCCAAGATGATCGGCGCTCCTCCGGGATATGTCGGGTATGAAGCGGGCGGCGTTCTGACCGAAGCTGTGAGGCGCAAACCGTTCTCGATAGTACTTCTCGACGAGGTCGAGAAGGCGCACCCGGATGTGTTCAATGTTCTGCTTCAGCTTATGGATGACGGCAGACTGACCGATGGTCAGAATCGCACGGTCGATTTCTCCAACACGATCGTGGTTCTGACTTCGAATTACGCGGCTAACATAATCCTCGATGCGGATCGTGAGAAGCGAGAAATCGATATGGACGAAGTCAGGACATTCCTCTTCAGCAAATTCCGCCCCGAACTCCTGAATCGTCTCAATGACATAATCATATTTCATACTTTCACTCCGGAGCAGGTGGAGGTTATCGCCGGCCTCGAGTTCGACAATCTCTGCGGAATACTGGAAGATCAAAATATCGAGGCGTCACTCAGTTCGGAGGCTAAAGCGAAACTTGCGAAAGATGGCTACACGTTCGAACTCGGAGCGAGACCGATACAGAGAATTATCGAGAAAGACATAATAAACAGGTTGTCTGTCGACATAATCACCGGGAACGTAAAGGCGGGCGACAGAGTAATGATAGATGTAGCCGGCGACGGCTACGAGTTTACCAAAGTAGAGAAGAAATAGCGGAACACACCCCTTTCTAATCTGGAGGGTTATATGGC
>DAOVLC010000385.1 GCA_030631455.1 Candidatus Zixiibacteriota bacterium | reverse complement strand
AGGAGGCCAATAAAGGCAATGATCTCACGGTGGAAGCTCATCGTCGGCTGAGTTCCAGTTCTCTCAATTTTATCGGCAATGTCGAGGGACGAGATCTGCTGAACGGTAAGAGTGACGTGATTGTCTGCGACGGATTTGTTGGAAACATCCTCATTAAATTCGCTGAATCTATGCGAGGGTTCCTTTACAGCAAGATAAAGAGGCAGATATCGTCAAACCCGTTTTCAAGGCTTGGCGCAATACTCATGGGACCGTTTTTGCGCCGCATCCACAAGACATTCGACTACTCCCAGTATGGGGGTGTGCCGCTTCTTGGGACAAATGGTGTGACAATCGTCTGCCATGGCTCATCGAACGCTTTTGCAGTCATGAATGCAATCCGTGTCGCAAATGAGGCCGTCGCCAAGGAGATAAACAAGCATATAAGCGACCAGCTTTCATCGATACGTTCCATCGGTCAAAATGTGAGGGAAACCGGCAGTGAATAATGTAAAAGCCGTTATCACCGGGATCGGGTCATATGCTCCTGAGAGGGTGATGAGTAACTCCGACTTCGAGAAACTCGTGGATACATCGGATGAGTGGATTCGCACCAGAACTGGCATCAGTGAGAGACGGATCAAAGCGGATGGAGCTGGAACATCGGATCTTGCTCACGAGGCTTCCAAGAAAGCTCTCAAGAGAGCAGGGCTTGAACCTGAGGATCTCGATCTCATTCTTTTCGGGACTGTGACACCGGACTATCAGGTTCCCTCCGCAGCTTGTATCCTCCAAGAGAAAATGGGCGCGTTCAATGCTGCCGCGATGGATGTCGGGGCTGCCTGCGCGAGCTTTATTTTCGGGCTGGCGACGGGATCGGCGTACATCAGTGCCGGGCTGTACGAGAGGATTCTTGTAATCGGCGCAGAGTCACTGTCAACGATAACTGATTACAAGGATCGCTCAACGTGCGTCCTGTTCGGCGATGGGGCGGGAGCGGTCGTACTCGAATCACGCAACGGTTCGACGAAGGAAGGCATCCTTGGCACCGTCATTCGGACGGACGGCCGTCACTCCAAGCTTCTCTGGATTCCGGCCGGTGGCAGTGTACGCCCCGTTCGTCCGGATAATGTGAACGATCCCGGCTTGTTTCTCGAGATGGCAGGCAACGAAGTTTTCAAGCTTGCGGTCAGGGCGATGTGTTCTGCGGCCGAGGAGGCCTGCAGGAGGGCCGATGTAGCAATTGAGGATGTCGATCTGGTCATACCCCATCAGGCGAACATCAGAATCATCAACGCCCTCACGAAGCGTCTGAATCTCCCAGAGGATAAGGTGTTCATAAATATCGAGAAGTACGGTAACACTTCATCTGCCTCGGTGCCTCTTGCCCTGGATGAGGCGTATTCATCCGGCAGGATCAAGGCGGGAGACAACGTGCTGATGGTTGCCTTCGGCGGCGGAATGGCCTGGGGGGCTACCCTCGTCAGGCTCTGAAGAACCACCTTGTGAATTTACTGTGAGCCGGTCAAGAATAGAATTGACAAAGCTCCAATCACTTATTAGATAAGGCACTGAGTGTTGATATGAGTAATATGGCTTTTATATTTCCAGGGCAAGCATCCCAATTTGTAGGTATGGCCAGGGACCTCTTTGAGTCTTCAGAGAGAGTCAGATCGCTGTTCGAGACTGCCGCCGAAATACTCGGGTTCGATCTTGCGGATGTTTGTTTCAACGGACCTCTGGACAAGCTCACGAGGACGGAACATACGCAGCCGGCAGTCCTGGTGCATTCTCTCGCCGTATTGACACTCATGGAGGACATGAAGTTCATCCCGCGATTCTGTGCGGGGCACTCGCTGGGCGAGTATTCGGCGCTTGCGTGCGCCGGTGCAGTCACGTTCGAGGATGCGATTGCAGCCGTTCGAGATCGGAGCAGGCTGATGAAGGCCGCCTGTGATTCGACAGATGGTACTATGACAGCGGCTATCGGGGGAGATGGTGACTCTATTGAGAAGCTTGTAGCAGATGCGTCTGCTCACGGTGTGCTTCAGCCCGCGAATTTCAATTCTCCCGGTCAAGTTGTGCTCTCTGGTGACAGGAAGGGTGTCTCGTTTGCTCAGGAGGACTACAAGAGTTATGGTTTCAAGCGAATGCTGCCGCTTAAGGTCGGCGGGGCGTTTCACTCGCCGCTGATGCGGCATGCCGCCGACCGGATGGCTAATACCCTTTCGGAGATCAAGTTTGTTTCGGCCAAATGCCCGGTCGTGGCGAATGTTACCGCCGAACCTGTCGAGTCACCGGATGAGATTCGTGACTTGCTCGTTCGGCAGATCACTTCCCCGGTCAAGTGGATGCAGTCTGTCGAGAAGATGTATGAATTGGGGGTGAGGCGTTTTGTCGAGATCGGACCGGGTAAAGTTCTCGCGGGGCTGGTCAAGAAGACTCTATCGGATGTTGGAATAGATAATATCGGCACTGTCGAGGAATTGGAAAGATTTATGCAGACAACGGAAGTCGCGTGATGCTCAAAGACAAAGTCTGTATTATAACAGGGTCGGCGAGGGGAATCGGCTATGCGATAGCCGAGGAGTTCGCAAAGAACGGCGCGAAAATTGTCCTTTCCGATGTTCTCGAGAACGCGCTTGACGATTCGGTGAAGAGACTATCGGAAACGGGAGCGGACGTGTTTGGTGCCGTCGCCGATGTCACCGACTCTGACCAGGTTTCGACGCTTGTTAAGAGCGTAACTGAGAAATATGGCAGGATCGATGTGCTTGTGAACAATGCAGGTGTGACGCGCGATACGCTTCTTGTGCGCATGTCTGAGGCAGACTGGGATCTT
>DAOVLC010000255.1 GCA_030631455.1 Candidatus Zixiibacteriota bacterium | reverse complement strand
TCGAATTTCCGTTTCCTCGGTAGTCTTACACCGCGAGGCGGATGCGGCTTTCCGGTCTTCTTGAATCTCTTGCGGTTATGCACAGCGCTAAAAGAAAACAATTGCGGCTCAAGGCGCAATGACATTGTGCGATAAATCTGGGGCTCCAACGTGATTCAGGCATTGGTCAGAGTCTGAGGAAGCTCGGGTACCCGGCACGATTCTATTTTGAATAATTCGCGCAAGTGTTATTATATGGTCTACCGAGAATCGAGAGTTCGGTTCTTGAGCTTTATGACATGGTAGCGAGAGTGAGGTTGAAATGGCTATTACGATAGACGGCTCCGGGCTTACGATAGAGAAGATAGTTGATATCTCCAAACATGACGAGAAAGTGGAACTGCATCCCGATGCAATGGAGAGAATCAAGAAGTGTCGCGCGATGCTCGAGAAGAAAATCGAGGCTAAGGAGATCATGTATGGTGTCAACACCGGGATCGGCGAGTTCTCCGAGGTTGTTCTCAACGATGAGCAGATACAGGATTTCCAGAAATACCTGATATATAATCACGCGGCCGGTATTGGCGATCCCGCGCCGGTCGATTATGTTAGAGGGGCTATGGCGGCGCGAGTCAACGTTCACGCGCATGGTAATTCCGGCGTTCGGCCTGAAATCACGCAGACCCTGATCGAGATGTTGAACAAGGGTGTGACTCCCTTTGTCTGTCAGAAAGGCTCGGTTGGCGCATGCGGCGATTTGGCTCCGATGGCCCAGATTGCCCTCCTGATGATGGGCGAGGGGAAGGCGTATTATAAAGGCGAATTGCTCGAAGGCAAGACTGCGATGGATAAAGCCGGAATACGAATTCCCGGCCTTAAGGCGCGGGACGGTCTGGCGGTCATAAACGGTTCAAATCTTCTGACCGCGATGAGCGCCCTGTTCCTATATGATTCCAATCGATGGCTCAAACAGGCTGAGATCGCGACTGCGATGTCTCTCGAAGCGCTGAAAGCCAACATGAAACCGTACACTCCGAAACTTCACGAAGCCCGCGGCTTCCCCGGTGCTGTCAGAACGGCGAAAGCAATCAGGAAGCTTGTCGATGGTGGCGATCTGGCTGAGGGCAGGATCAAATGTAAGATACAGGACGCGTACTCAATGCGTTCCACTCCGCAGGTTATCGGCGCTGCTCACGACGCGCTCGCGTTTGCCCGTACGCAAGTCGAGATCGAGTTGAACGGTGTCGGTGATAATCCGGTCTTCTTCCCCGATGAGGATATTCAGCTTTCGGGCGCGAATTTCCAGGGCACACCTGTTTCACTGCCGATGGACATGATGAGCGCTGCCATAACAGCCATCAGTGTGCTGTCCGAAAGACGGATGAACAGGCTGAACAACCCGGCATTGAGTGTCGGGCTGCCACCGTTCCTGACTAAGGGCGCGGGAATGTTTTCAGGATTGATGCTGAGCCAGTATACCGCTGATACGCTGATCGTCGAACAGCGCATTCTCTCAACTCCCGCATCTGTGCAGTCGATTCCGGCGGCGGCGGATCAGGAAGACTTCGTTTCGATGGGTATGAATACGGCTATCAAGAACTTCCAGATATTAGACAACGCATACGGAGTGCTGGGCATCGAACTGATGGCAGCGGCGCAGGCGCTGGACTTCCGTGACTACAACTTTGGCGCGGGTGTAGTCAGAGCGAAGGAGGTCGTACGCAAGTATGTAGACTTCCTCGATGTCGATAGACCGCTTTATCCGGATCATACGAAAATGAAAGAACTTGTGGAATCCTGCGAGATTCTCGAAGAAGTTGAGAACGTGGTCGGAAGCCTGGGTTAGGAACCTGCAAGGATCGATCTAATGGTGTTTACCAGGTCTAATGCGGGGATTGTGACCTGTCCGACCTTCTCTTTGACCCATTCTTTACGGTCTTTGATGTCAACCTCTTCCCGCTTGATCTTGCCGAGGTCTTTAATCGAAACCTGACCGGCGTCGAACTCATCCGACCCGATAATCACAGCAACGGGGATACTCTGTCGGTCGGCATACTTCAACTGCTTGCCGATAGATGTCTGCTTACCCGTGTAGAGTTCGGTGTTGATACCCTCGCGCCTGAGCATTTGCGCCACTTTGGCGTAATCAGTAATCCTCTCGGTCATCATCACCGTGACAAGCACATCGGCAGTCGAAGATCGCAGGTCAGAGCCTCCCATCGATCTCACTGCAGCGAAAAGGCGATCAATACCGATGGATGCGCCTGTAGCAGGCACCGGCTCGCCAGTGAAACGACCGATCAGATCGTCATATCGCCCGCCGCCCATCACGCTGCCAACCCGTGACGCACGCTTATCAGTAAGAACTGCTTCGAAAACAGGACCGGTATAATAGTCGAGCCCTCTCGCTATACCTAAATCGATAACGATTTCATCGTCTGGGATATCGAGCGCATCGAGATATTCGCTGATCTCCGTTAGCTCCCGAATGCCTTCCTCAGCGTTTTCAACGTTCTTGAACAAATCCGAAACCGCCTGGATAGCATCACTGCGAGTCTGCGGATTCAAACTCAGAAACTGCTCTATCCTTGCGATCTGTGCATCTTCAAGTCCGAGACCGGCGATCTTGTCGCCCGAGTCATCAGTTCTGCCGGTGCCGAGTTCGAGAATCACATTCTTCAGACCCTGTTTGTCAAGTTTATCAAGGACTCTGAAAAGCTGGTGCGCCGTTTCCTCCGGGATTCCGGAGAATGCCAGCAGGCTGTTAAGCACCTTCCGGTTGCTGAATCGTATCGTCGACTTCAATCCGAGCCGCGTAAGAGAATCGGACATCGCAGTAATGATCTCTGCATCCGCAACCATCGATTTCGTGCCGACAGTATCTATATCGAACTGGAGGAATTCCCGGAATCGACCCGGATCGGGTTTGTCGTAACGCCACACAGGCTGAATTTGATACCGCTTGAATGGTCGCGGTATGTCACGATACATCGCCATTACTCGTGAAAGCGACACGGTCAGATCGAACCGCAGACCGACATCATAGCCATCAGGCTCGCGAAACATGTATATCTGCTTGCTCGCTTCGTCACCATAGCCGATGAGCGTCTCCTTGTACTCCAACGCAGGAGTCGAGAGCGGCACGAAGCCGTAGGATTCATATACTTCTCTTATCTGAGAGATGATTTTCTCACGAAGGAGCATCTCTCCCGGTAGAAGGTCCTTGAATCCTTTGAGCAGTTTCGGCTTAACGGCTGACATCTCTGTTATCTCCTGATATCTCCTGACAAAAAGTACCGGCGTCGGGGGTCGAACCCAAGACCTCCTGATCCACAATCAGGCGCTCTAACCATCTGAGCTACGCCGGCACATCAAGCTTGTTGCAGAATAGTAGAAATGATCGGAAATGGCAACGAAAAATTGAGTGCCGTCTCTCTTCCGATTTAGGTTGGAAAATCGCGATCTTGTTGTAAATTACGGGGGTATCCCGGATAAGCCAATGAGCGAGATCCGGGAGTCAGAATGGTGAATGACGGTGAGTTGACGAGTGTGAAGATTTTTGGGATCAAAAACCGGATTTGACGGTTATACCCTGGAAGAAAGAATAGAAAGGCGGAGATTGAATGTTGGTAGTTACAGACAGCGCGAGCACCGAGTTAAGTAAGGTGCTCCAATCGGAACAGGCAGAAGACAAGAATCTGATTTTCTATTTCGCAGGCGCCGGCTGAAGCGGTCCCCAGTTGGGAATGACTCTGGATGAGTCAATTGATGGTCTCGAAAAGCTTGATTCCAACAACATCACAGCTTACATTGACGAAAAATTGCACAAAGATCTCTCGGAACTCGGTGACATTATGGTCGACTACGTATCAAACGAAATGGGGCAGAACGGATACATGGTCACTATCGGAAAACCCGGCCAGGGCTGTGAGGGGTGCAGCTGCGGGTGATAGGCAAGACCATCCCGCAGTAACTTCGTATAAGCATCCTGCTTGATGACAATCAGCGCCGTCCACCGGCTCCTCATGTCGGTTGGGCGGCTGCTTT
>DAOVLC010000047.1 GCA_030631455.1 Candidatus Zixiibacteriota bacterium | reverse complement strand
CCCGTATCTACCCAAGACTGAGGACTCCGAGGTGCAGGCTTTGTCGCCTTATGCCGCCGCCAAGCTGACGGGCGAACATTACTGCAATATCTACCATGATCTTTTCGGGCTTGAGACAGTTGCGTTGCGCTATTTCAACGTTTTCGGAAGGAATCAGGATCCGGCCAGTGAATATGCCGCTGTAATTCCGAAGTTTATAAATGCTCTGTTGCTCGGAAAACCTCCGGTAATTTATGGGGACGGACTTCAGACACGAGATTTCGTTTTTGTTGACAATGTTGTCTCCGCAAATCTGCTTGCGGTGGAATCGAAAGATGCCGCAGGGAAGGTTATCAATATAGCGAGTGGTCGGAAATACACTCTTCTGGATCTTGTGGCGGCTCTCCGGGAACTTATGGGTGTGGATATCGAGCCGATATTCGAGAAAGAGAAGCCGGGAGACATACGCCACTCGGTGGCGGATATCTCTAAGGCGACCAAGCTCCTGGGTTATGACATCCTGACGGACTTCAAAGAAGGCCTGCGTCACACGATCGAGTATTTCAAGACTATGGTCCCACGGCAGGTTCGGGCAAGATAGGAGACATATGGTCGAGCCGTCTACCGACTCAGAACAGACCACCACTATTAAGACCGATCCCAAAGTCTATATCTTAATTATGATCGCAGTTCTGGTATACTTGCCGGTACTTGGTGATCTAATCGTAGACTGGTATCAGGATTCGAACTACTCTCACGGATTCCTGATTATTCCCGTTTCAGTCTGGCTAATCTGGCGGCAGAGGAGGGAACTTGCCTCGGTGCCGATCAGGACGAGCAGTTGGGGATTCGCAGGTATTCTGATTGCGCTCGCGATCTTCATAGTCGGAACGGCGGGGGCGGAGTACTTCAGCGCGAGATTCTCGTTCGTTTTGCTTCTTGCTTCGATGACTCTTTATTTTCTTGGCTGGATGTTTCTGCACAAGGTCTGGTTTGCGTTTTTCTTTATGTTGTTCATGATTCCAATTCCATACGTGATATACTACACTGTTACGTTTCCGATGCAGCTGTTCGCGTCGAAGATTGCGTCAGTAGCACTTGGCGTGATCGGTCTTCCTCTGGTCAGATTCGGCAATGTACTGCACCTTCCCGGCGGGCAGGCTCTTGAGGTAGCTGAGGCGTGCAGCGGTCTAAGGTCAATTGTTGCGCTTCTGGCGCTGGGCGCGCTGTATGCGTTTTTCACCCAGGAGAACAGGGTAAAAGCCGTAATCCTCTTCCTTGCTACCGTTCCGATCGCGATTTTCGGGAATGTGGTACGAATCTCGTTTACGGCAATTGGGACGTATTCCGTAAGCGAGAGGTTCGTGGAGGGTACTCTTCACGAGATGGCTGGTATGCTCGTGTTTCTTTTCTCGCTTGTCATGCTGATGATATTTGGATCGTTGCTCAAATGGAAAGAATTACCGGTCGATATTACATCGTAGTCGCGCTGCTGATTCTCAGCGGTGCGCTTGCCCTGGTTCTGCGTTATGTTCGCGTGAGCCCCGACCAACCGTCGGATTTTTCGATGATTCCGATGGAATCGGAGGGGTGGGCTGCTCGGGAGTTTCTGTTATCCGATTTCACACTTGATGTTCTCAAGTCTACTAACACAACCTCAAGGCTGTACACTGATGCTCAGAATCGAAATGTGTCTCTATTTGTGGGATACTTCGAAGATCAAAAATACGGCTCACAGATTCATTCCCCACGGCATTGTCTTCCAGGTGGAGGCTGGGGGATTCTCGATCTCGAAACGGTTGATCTCGAATTCGGAAATCACAGGTTTTCGGTCAACCGCGTGGTGATAGGAAGCAAGCAACAACGACAAGTTGTGTACTACTGGTTCAGAACCAGATCTGGCGAGCTGACGAGCGAATATGGGCTGAAGCTTGATCTGGTGCACAACGCCCTTATGTTCATGCCGACTGATGCTGCGCTAATTCGTCTCACCACCCTGGTGCCGGGAGGTGAGGAGGCTTCAGGCGATAAGGCGCTGAAGGATTTCCTCTCGGTTTTTTATGGTCGGATAGAAAATAGCTTGCCGTTTGTGACCTCTTGATCCTATTTTATCACTATGAAGTTTCTAAATGGATTTGCCAGAAGTCTCAGACCTGAGCAATGGATCAAGAACCTCGTCATTTTTGGCGCGCTGGTTTTTTCCAGGAACTTTACAAATGTTCCGATGATTGAAACTTCAGTGCTCCTCTTTGCACTATTCTGTCTTGTGTCGTCGTCGGTCTATCTCTTTAACGATGTGATCGATTACGAGAAGGACCGCTTGCATCCTCGAAAGTCAAAGCGACCGATAGCGTCGGGAGCGCTGCCCCGAAAGGCGGCGGTTGTTGTCGCAATAATTCTTGTTGCTATGGCTCTCTTGATTGCCGCTCTGACCATGAATCAGTCAACGCTGTTTATCATTGCCGCGTACGCTCTTCTGAATGTTTTCTATACTGTTCTGCTCAAGAATATCGTGATCCTGGATGTTATGACAATTGCGGCCGGGTTTGTGTTGAGAGCTGTTGGAGGGGGTATTGCTATAGATGTTCCGATATCCTCGTGGCTGGTAGTCTGCACTTTTCTGCTCGCGCTCTTTCTTGGATTCGGAAAGCGCAGGCATGAACTGGCGTCACTCGATAAGATCGCAGCTGAGCATCGACGGAGTCTTGAACACTACTCGACCTATTTCCTCGATCAGATGATATCCGTTGTCACGGCGTCTGTTGTAGTGGCATACACATTCTACACGCTTTCGCCCGAGGTAGAGGAGAAGCTAGGTGTGCAGCATCTCGAAATCAGTGTGCCGTTCGTGCTCTACGGGATATTCAGGTATCTTTACCTGATCCACAAGAAGGAAGAGGGCGGATCGCCATCACGGCTTCTTCTGACAGATCTACCGATGCTTATCGATGTTCTCCTCTGGCTGGCTACGGTCCTGATCTTGATGACAATATAGACAATATAGGATTGGCCGACATTCCGCTTGAAATCTGCGCAGTTCTCCCTTATTATCTATGGATATATGATTCATTCGGGTTGCGGCTGCACGCATCCGAATGATGATTTGTTGCGGATACTGAAGCCATCATAGAAGGAGATTGAAATGAGTAACGGATTAGATAAAGAGGCTGTGGCGAATCTGGCGATGAAGTGGAATCTCGAATCGATCTTTCCCGGTGGATCAGCATCGGCTGAGTATAACGCATTCCGCGATAAATTGAAAGCTGACCTTGCCGCGGCCCATAAGTCCTTTGATGATCTGCCGAAAGAACTAAGCAGTTCCAGCAGAGATGCCTACAGAACGTTCATTCTTGAATTTCAGCGGATTGCCTCACATGTCGAGTGCGCCTATTCGATGGCTGATTGCCTGACCGCGCAAGATGTCAAGGACAGCAAGGCTCTCGATATATTCCAGGAAATGGATGTCTTAGTCTCCGAGTACAACAACCTTGAAACCCGGCTCGAAGCATTCGGCAAGAAACAGGATGATAACGAGTGGGCGGCGCTTATCGAGGACGGGGAGCTTTCCAGGGTCAGGTTTTACCTTGATGAGCTGCGCAGGAACGCCAGAAATAAAATGGATGAGGAATTCGAATCCTTTGCAAATGAGCTTGCGGTCAACGGCTATCATGCCTGGAACAGGTTGTATGATAAGATGGCTGGCGATCTGAAGGTCGATTTCGTGGAAGATGGCAAAACTACTGAAATTTCGCTCGGTCAACTTGCGAGCAAGATGGACAGCCCGGATCGGTCAATCAGGCAGCAGGCATTCGAGAAGCTGGAAGGCGCGTGGGAGACTCGGGCTGACTACGTCACGATGATTCTCAACTCGCTCGGTGGCTTTCGCCTCACCCTTTATAAGCATCGCAAATGGGATTCTCCGCTCTACGAGCCGCTGGTTATGGGTCGAATGAAGCGGGAGACTCTGGACGCGATGTGGAGAGCTGTCGCGAAAGGTGTGTCGAAGCTCGTGCCGTATATCGAGGCCAAGAAGAAGCTTCTCGGTATGGATAAGTTTATGTGGTACGATCAGACCGCACCGGTCGGGAAATCTGACCGGACAGTCTCATTTGCCGATGCACGGAAGTTGATCGTAAAGCATCTAGGTGGGTTTTCAGATGAGATGGCTAAGTTCTCCGATACTGCGTTCGAGAAGAGATGGATTGAGGCGGAGAACCGTTCCGACAAGGCTGCGGGCGGGTTCTGTACCGGGTTTGGCCCGATAAAAGAGAGCCGAATTTTTATGACCTACCTCGATACATTTGGCGATCTGATGACACTGGCGCATGAGCTTGGTCACGCGTACCATCATAATGTCCTCAGAGAAGACCCCTATTTCGCAGGTATGTATCCTATGAATCTTGCGGAAACCGCATCGATTTTCAACGAGCTTCTCGTGACAGATGCAGCGCTTTCGCAGGCAGCCGATCAGGATGAGAAACTGATGCTGCTCGATCAGAAGCTGAGCCGTGCTCATGTGCTGTTCTGTAATCTGCATGCGCGCTTCATATTCGACAGCACTTTTTATGCAGAGCGCAAGGACGGTGTGATTCCGAGGAAACGACTCGAAGAATTGATGGTTCAGGCGCAGAAAGAGGCATTTGGGGACACGCTCGACTCCGATGGGTATTATCCGCTATTCTGGGCGTCGAAGCTGCATTTCTTCCTGACCGGGATACCGTTCTACAACTTCCCGTACACATTCGGATTTCTGTTCGCTGGCGGAGTATATGACCGAGCGAAGAAGGAGGGAGCTGCCTTCGCATCGAAATACCGAAACCTGTTGCACGATACGGGCAGTATGACAACCGAGGAACTCGGCCAGAAACATCTTGGTGTCGACCTCACGAAAGACGGATTCTGGGAAGCGGCTGTAGATCGTATGCTTGAAGATGTGGAGCAGTTTGTGGAGTTAGCGAGATAGGAAATCAACCTCCGCAAGGTTGCTGACTGAAAGTCGTGTGCCGCCAGACATGTCTGATTTCGCCTCGCACAAACCATTTGACATACTGAGTGTTTTGCCATAACATAGGGCATTTCAGAGGCTTAGATGAACTGGCCGAACCGATTGACATTATTCCGTATCTTTCTGGCACCTTTATTCGTTTTTCTATTCCTGATAGACAACGTGTACGCGCGGCTGTCCGCACTGATCATCTTTATCCTGGCGGCATTGACCGATACGGTTGACGGCTGGCTCGCGCGGAAATATAATATCACAACCAGCTTTGGGAAATTCATGGACCCACTCGCCGACAAGATACTAATATCCTCGGCTCTCGTGGCTTTCATAGCTCTCGGGTATGCGAAACTGTGGATGGTGCTCCCGATTATTGCCCGCGATTTCTTCATAACCGGGTTGAGATCTCTCGCTGCGTACAAAGGTGTGCTAATCGTCACAACCGGATTTGCCAAGGTCAAAACGACGCTTCAGATGATTACAGTCGGCGTTATACTCGGATTTATCAATCTCAAAACCTTCCTGCCTCTGTGGGGCGTAAATTGGGGGATACTCACTGATCCTGCAATGATCACCGCTTTTGATGTCATGTTGTTTGTTACGATGGTGGTTACAGTGTGGACCGGGATCGATTATCTGATCAAGAATTTCTATCTGCTGA
Source organism: Candidatus Zixiibacteriota bacterium (assembly GCA_030631455.1). Classification (GTDB taxonomy): domain Bacteria; phylum Zixibacteria; class MSB-5A5; order JAABVY01; family JAHJOQ01; genus DAOVLC01. The sequence goes on along the minus strand of DAOVLC010000047.1, from coordinate 2,571 downwards.
AAGGGATGTTGTCCTAAATGAAAGGTATCGTGAGATTTCTGGCGACCGGTTGCTACATGGGAGAGCTTCCTCTCATTCCGGGTACGTGGGGATCGCTCCCCGGGCTTGTGTTGTGCATATTCCTGTTCGGCGTCGATCCGGTATATCAGATCGCTATGACAATCGCGATGATAGTAATCTCGATCTATTTATCCTCACTTGCGGAGAAGGAGCTTGGCCATGATGCGAGACCGATTGTCATTGATGAGATCGCCGGAATGATGGTAACGCTTGTTTTTGTGCCGCGAGTTTGGTATTATTATCTGTTAGGTTTTGTGCTCTTTCGTATCATGGATGTCATAAAACCCTTCCCGGCTCGACAATCCGAACGTCTGCCGTCGGGGTTTGGGATAACCATAGACGATGTGTTCGCGGGAGTTTATGCGAATCTGCTGCTTCAAGTGGTGGTGTACTTCACTAAGGCATTATGAATGCGATCATAATCACAATCGGTGACGAGATTCTCTCCGGGGCTACGGTCGATACGAACGCAGCTTACATTGCGAAAGACCTGCTGGCAATCGGAGTTGATGTCACCAAACGCTGCTCAGTCGGCGACAACACCGAAGACATTGAGCGAGAAATAAACGCGGGACTGGCTGCGTTTGATCTCGTCATTACGACAGGGGGACTCGGTCCGACAGAGGATGACATAACCAAAGGAGTTATTTGCAGAGTCTTCGAGACTCAGCTCATTGAGTATGGGGAAGTATTGGCAGCACTGAAAGTACGCTATCAGCAGCTTGGCATTTCGATGTCGGAGATGGCGAGAGGTATGGCGAAGCAACCTGAAGGCGCAACCCTTCTTGCCAATCCGCTCGGTACAGCTCCGGGCATTCTGTTTGATCGTGAAGGCACAGTGTTCTGCGCTATGGCCGGAGTGCCCTCGGAGATGCGCGCACTTATGGATCAAGCCCTTATTCCGTACCTGGAGAAAAGAGGATCCCACCGCGTGATACTCTTCAGGAATATTTCTACGTTCGGCATTCCGGAATCGAAGCTTGCAACCATGCTCAAGGAATCAGGCTACACTCCAGATGGAGTTCGTATGGCGTTCCTGCCATCGTACGCAGGCGTAACTCTCAGGCTTCGTGGAGACGGCCTAGACAGATCGGAAGTTGAGAAGACACTCGAAAAGAATTTCGAGGAAATCTGTGAGGTTGTCAAGAAACATATCTTCTCGACCGAGGAAGAGAGCTTGCTTGACAAGGTCACTACGCTTCTCAAGGAGAAAAAGGTGACTCTGTCGACCGCAGAGTCATGCACGGGCGGCCTGATTGCCAAGATGCTGACCGACATAGCAGGCAGCTCCGATTACTTCGTGCAGGGAGCGGTAACCTATTCCAACGAAGCGAAGATGGCGAGGCTTGGCGTCAAGTCTGAAACTCTACAGAAATACGGTGCAGTATCCGAGCAGACCTGTCGCGAGATGGCGGAGGGCATGCGTCGCACGTCCGAGACAGACTTCGCTTTAGCTTCCACCGGAATAGCGGGGCCGGGTGGCGGTACCGCAGAGAAACCGGTTGGGCTGGTGTATCTCGCTGTGGCCGATCACAATGGTGCAACGGTAAAGCGCTGCAGTTTCTCTGGTGACCGCTATGTGATCCGAACCAGATCAGCTTACACAGTATTGAATTTGTTGCGGCTCAAACTCTTGGAGATGTGATATGTTGCGTGCATTTATCGCTGTTGACATATCTGACCGGCAGAGAGAAGAAGTCGGGGCGATTCTTGATAAGTTGATGAACTATGATGTCCGCGTCAAGTGGGTCAAAATCGGAAATGTGCATATTACTCTCAAATTCCTCGGTGATACCGATGATAAGATTCTGCCTGATCTGTACGGCGCGATTGCTAACGCAGTGTCCAACCACAAGGCATTCGAACTATCGCTTGAGAAACTTGGATGTTTCCCGAATGCTCACCGCCCTCGGGTCATCTGGGTCGGTCTCAAGGAGGGTTATGACGGCCTGAAAGATCTGTCGCGGGAAATCGAGCAGGCAGTCGGACCGCTTGGATTCAAGCCCGAAAAGCGCAAATTCTCGGCGCATCTTACGATTGGAAGAGTCAAAGATGCCGGGAATATTGAGTCTCTTACACGCGATATCTCGGGCATGGATTTCAGTTCATCGGCGACCACAGTTTCGAAAGTGGTCTTCTACCAGAGTACTCTGCGACCGCAGGGGCCTATATATACCTCGTTAAAGGAATTTGAACTCATTTCATAGGATAGGAGGTACCAAAAATGGGGAGTTCCGAAACACCGGATAAGAAGAAAGCGCTGGATCAGGCACTTGTCCAGATAGAGCGCCAGCATGGCAAGGGGTCGATCATGCGGCTCGGTTCCGACCAGAAGATCGAGGGTCTGCTGGTAATTCCAACCGGCTCACTTGGTCTTGACCATGCCCTCGGCGTGGGTGGTGTGCCGCGTGGGCGTGTTGTCGAGATCTACGGCCCGGAGGCGTCAGGCAAGACAACGCTCGCGCTCCATATTATTGCTGAAGCTCAGAAAACAGGCGGTATCGCAGCCTT
>DAOVLC010000382.1 GCA_030631455.1 Candidatus Zixiibacteriota bacterium | reverse complement strand
GTGGATCGACACTGATTCCATTCGGGCCTGTGGCATTTGCAGAGCCGTTGTTCCAAATGTCGTTAAAGTCTGATACCGCATCGTCAGGGACAAGCCCTTGATGAGCATTCAGGACAATGATGTTGTTCCTTATGTCCACACCGGAACCGTCAAATATGGTGATGCCCTTCTCGTTGGCGAAGACGGTATTGTTCAATATGCCCAGGTTATGTTGCACGTAGATAGCTCCACCTAGATACCAGCCACCTGTGTTGTTCCACACTTGGTTTCTGGCTATTAGACCCGTGCAGTCTCCTGTGCATGCGATAGCAGGTCCAGACATGCTCGTGTTACTGTACAGACTATTGGATACGATCTCCAAATAGCCGTCGAAGCTACCATGCGCGAGAATTCCTCCCCCGGTAGCCGAGGCATGATTACCGTATATTCTGTTGCTACGAATTCTTGCGCCCGCATTGTGACATTCGATACCAGCACCATCACCTTCACTCTCACAGTAGCATATGTCACAATTCCTGACTATCGGCTCAGACATGTAACAGTAAATGCCCGCTACATCTGTTGCGTATCTGACCGTGAAACCATCCAGAACGCTGTTCGTATCTTCATCGCTCGCAAATCTCACGATGCTACTTGTAGGTACGGCTGGCTCAACAAAAGTTGAGTCTCGACCATGAGTGGAAAGAAGAGTAACGCCTTTGCCCAGGAAATCGACATTCTCTGTATAGGTTCCCGGTCCAACCAGCACAGTATCCCCATCGCTCGCCGCTTCAATCCCAGCCTGAATTGTCGATTGATCGCTGGGAACGTGGATAACCGCTCCGAGGCATAGCTGAACAGAGCAACAGGTCGTAATTAGCAAAGTAACCCATCTCATAGCTGGTCTTCCAGTTGAAATTCTTGGCTGTTTTATCTATGAAGAAATATAAGTCCATTTCCGCTGTAAGCAAGCCCATTCTTTGCCCCTGAACAGTCTTGACATTCCACAGATTATCAGATGGTACTCACCCAGGGCGAAGTGGCGGGTGGGATTGGGTCGACACTTTGTACGTTTCGGCACATGGGTAACGGAGTAGACTCATTACATAGGTAACAGTTTGCACGGGAATGACGGAAGCTTGTGATCAGGTGTCAGGTTTCTCCTCCTGCTTCGCAGGACTCGGAACGCTGACCTACGAAGAGTTGCCGCCCACATGGTACCCCGCCCAAAGCGAAGCGGCGGGCGGGAATTGTAGATTCACTTTTCTCAAAATGCACCACCACCGGGAATTGGCTTGACTAAAGTGTACGGATCGGCTTAATTAAAGTGACTTCACCGTGTTTTTTGCCGCCAAGTGAGCAATATGCTGGCATCAGGACAAACGAACATGGTCTAAGGCATAATAGATATTGACCGATCCTGTACTGTAAAGATTTTTGTGAGCGATCGGTCTAATTTGGATTAGACAGCTATATCGGTGCTGTTCATGTCTCATTTCCTGACAAATATGGATAGATTAATAGATATTAATTCTTCATTCACCGCAGGAAGGAGGCTCTCGATGGGATTGGTTGGCACCCACGTGGGGGCGTGAGTGTCTTCGCGTGTTTAGCGCATGACCCGATCTCAGCGTGTTTGACATCGATTCGAATGATCGAAAAGTGTCGGCTGGTTTTCAAAATGAGATACAAGGGAGGAAAGTTATGAAAAAGTTGTCTCTTATTGTCGCGGCTCCGTTTGCAGTTCTTGCGTTAGGACTGATGGTACTAACGCCTAATGAAGCGGTAGCCGCCGGGGTCAATACAGCACAGCTCTCAAGGCTTGTAGGCGAAGCCACCCCGTCATCAGGAGTACGGCTGGATTGTCCCCCAAACACGATCTTTGGACAGACGCCACATCCCCCGGAATCGCCGGATTGGATGTCGTTAACATCGGATATTGGTCTGTCGGAAAACTACATAGTCTACGACAACTTCGACAACGCTGATGGAGCCACAGGCATCAGGTTCTGGGGGATGAGAGCCTATTTCGATGTAGTCTGGATCGACTGTGATGAGGATCCGATGCCATTCGAGATCGTATTCTGGACTGACAACGGCGGAGAGCCGGGCACTGCCATTGCCACATACAATTTGTCTCTTGTGGGAACATGGACTGGCCAGTTGTACGGTGGTTACAAGCTTATTGAATGGAATACCGATCTCGTTTCTGCACCACCATTGTCTGGTGCCGGATGGGTGAGCATCCAAGCTGGCGGTGATCCCGGTTGCTGGTTCCTGTGGATGAGTTCTGCGGGGATGGACGAGATGTGTTACCAGTGGATTGGTGATTTGTATTATGAATGGGACTCTGACGTCGCGTTCTGTCTTTACGCCGATGAGCCGTGTGACGCGATTATAGGCGATGCCAACAACTCCGATGATATTGATATCGATGATGTGGTCTATCTGATCGACTACATCTTCAGTGGAGGTCTCGCTCCAACTCCGTACGCGGTTGCATCGGGTGACGCAGACTGCTCATGCTCCGTGGATATCGATGATGTGGTTTACTTGATTAACTACATCTTCAGTGGTAGCCCACCGCCAGGTACTTGCGAGCAATGGGTTGCTCTCTGCGGTTCGCTGCATTAGCAGTCAATGTCCGTTATTCTCTGTGCTGTCGGGTCACTGTGTCCGTACCGTTACATAGGTAACAGTTTGCACGGGAATGACGGAAGCTTGTGATCAGGTGTCAGGTTTCTCCTCCTGCTTCGCAGGACTCGGAACGCTGACCTACGAAGAATCGCCGCCCACGAACATTCTCTGGATTCAGTGCTGTCGGGTCGCTGTGTGCAATGTCAATACATAGGTTACATATGTTCCGGG
>DAOVLC010000387.1 GCA_030631455.1 Candidatus Zixiibacteriota bacterium | reverse complement strand
GGCACCCATTATTATCCAGTTAATGCGACTTAGGGAAAGTCTCTTCTCAACCGACTGTTCGCGGACTACTTCCCTGAGTCTACGGGCTGCGCCGAGTCAGCCGGTGGAGTGTGCATGCCCGGCACCGGCTTGGCGCCCTCCGGCATCACAAACAGACTGTCCGGCACATCCATGTTGACCGCAATGCTATCAAATGTGATCATCTGCTGGCCCTGTGGTGTCGATACACTTAACTTATGCGGCCAGACTATGCCTCCAACCTCTTTGTACTTCGACAACGATGTCGTCGTGCTCTTGTCCTCCTTCTTCAACAGATAGAAGGTCGCGGCATCAAAGAAATAGTAGGCCGTATCGCCTTTGGGATGGATGAACTCCATCTTGTGGGCAGCCTCGCCCTTGACGGTCGCCTCACCTACGTAATTCGCCTTGAAATCCTTGTCCTTGTAATCAAGCAGTGGGAACATATCGGCCTGACGCTTGGCGTCTTCCGCCATCTCTCCCTCGAGATAGAATACCTGTCCCATCTGGACACCCCAGGCTTTGTCGCCGTTGCAGCCGCCGCCGCCCATCACCATGTTATTCATGGATATTTCCGTATATGCTTTGTCGGGAGAGACAATCCACATCTTCATTTCAAGCGCTGTGCCGCTCATAAACATGCTGCCTTTGAAGAATATTGACTTCGCGCCACGAATGTTCTTCTCACCGCCTGAGGCCTCGATGTACTTCGCGATGAGATCGTCAGCCGTCATGTCACCGGCAAAAGCTGTCGTACTCAACGCTGCAATCAAGAACGCAACCAAGAGCCTTTTCATTTTTCCTCCTTGAGCCGTTAGCCTGTTACTCGTTTTATGACGTGGCAATGTACGGAATAAACAAATCATGCGCAACAGTTTTAGCCGGTTCTTAGTTAAGCATCCGACTGCACGGTTTTATGTTGATTTGGGCAGGATTCGTCGCCATAATTGATCTTATGATGATGACGCACAAGGTCAACAGGCCGGTGGCTGATGTTCGCAGGAAGCCTGACTCTCGGAGCGAGAGACTCAACCAGCTTCTATTCAACGAGATTGTGACCGGTCTCGGGGCAAAGGGTGATTATGTTCGTATCAAAGGAGCAGACAGGTATACCGGTTGGGTTCGCAAAGACCACCTGTCACCGGGATCGGCGACCAGTCACTCGTATCTCGTCGATGTCCCGATCGCGACGTTGATCGATGAGGCTACGGGGAGATTCGTCGGGAAACTGTCGTTTGGCACCGAAATCACTCCGCTGGAGAAAAGCGAATCGTTTGCCCGGACAGATTTCTGCGGAAAACCTGCCTGGATATCGCTGGGATGTATCAGACGGCGCACAAGGCAGAAACCGGCATGGAAAACGGTACAGTCATACCTTCAAAACCTGATTGGAACGCCATATCTGTGGGGAGGTAGATCGGGGTTTGGCTTTGACTGCTCCGGACTGGTGCAACTTGTATACAACTCATGCGGGCACGATCTTCCGAGAGACTCTGTCGACCAGAGAAGACGAGGGCGGAAAATCTCGATGAAACACCTGAAACCCGGTGATCTGATCTTCTCACCGGGGCATGTCTGCATATACTACGGATCGGGTCAGATCATTCATTCATCGGAGCGGGCCGGGGGCGTCTATATCGAGAATCTGCTGCCCGATCTACCGGACAGCCGAACCGACATTTACGAGAAAATCCAAGTAGTCAAAAGAGTGATCTGAGCTGGTCAAGAAGATTGCGAGAATGGAATGCGATTCGAGTCAGAGCTTCTGAAGATTCATCTAAAAGAGACATTCCGAACATCAAAGGGCGAGGCAGACGAGAAAATTGTCTGTGTTGCATCATTGGAGCAAGGACTTGGCGAGTGCTGTCCATCTCTGCACTACGGATACTCAGCAGAGGACTGCAACGCAGCCATCAACTCGTTTGACATCGAGATCCCTACCGACCCATTTGAATTGTCTGGAGCGCTGGATCGAGTGAGGAACGAGTGCGGTGACAGGTATTCTCTTCTCGCGGGGCTTGATATCGCCATTCACGACTACATCTCGCGTTCGCTTGGGTTGCCTCTCTGGCAATATCTCGGTCTGCCGGATCCCTCAGGGCGCGAAAGCTCGTATACAATATCGATCGACAGTCCGGGAAAAATCGAGAACCGGCTGAAGGACGCAGAGAATTTTCGTATCCTGAAGCTGAAGCTCGGAAGCGAATACGATGAGGAGAATCTTGAGATTCTCGGGCGCCTGCCCGGGAGGACTGTGAGAGTCGATGCAAATGGCGCGCTCAACATGGACAATATCGAGTGGCTGATAAAGGCTGCCTGCGATTACAAGCTCGAGCTAATCGAAGAGCCTCTAAACGATCCGAGGCCGTCCGACCTGCGCGAACTGGGACGTGAGCTAAAATGCCCCGTTGTTATGGATGAAAGTGTTAAGACTGTCGAAGATATCTACAAGTACGAGAATTGCATCGGAGGGATAAACATCAAACTGCAGAAAGTCGGCGGAATTAGAAACTCGCTCAGAATGATCGAGGCCGCACGAAGCCTGGACATGCAGGTCATGTTCGGCTGCATGCTTGAGACATCGGTTGGAATTTCCGCTTCAGCGCATCTCGCAGGTATGGTCGACTATCTCGATCTTGACAGCATTGTCCTTATCGAGGACGACCCGTTCGCAGGCGTAACGCTGAAGGATGGAAAACTTGTGTTCCCCGACCGACCGGGGCACGGGGCAGTGAGGGCATCATGAGAAAGAAGCGGAGCAGCTCCACGTGTGTACTTGTGATCGTTGTATTGATAGCTT
>DAOVLC010000384.1 GCA_030631455.1 Candidatus Zixiibacteriota bacterium | reverse complement strand
CGAGCAGCGTGTCCATCGGCTTGGCATCATCCTTCTCGATCCAGCCACACTCAAGCCATATTCTGTTGACGGCTTTCTTGTCTTTTTCAGGGTCGTAATCTCTGTACTTCATGTCCAGTCTACCTCAATCCGAAAACAGTTTGCATAGCAGATTCGAATATAGCGACTGTATACGTCCCGGTCAACCTCTTGGTTTCGTGCGTTGTTGATCCAGAGTACATGTCAGCGTTGCCAACCGACAAACTACCGGCAGATTCATGACACTTAAACGAATGATGGCTGAGGCGTCACCAAATTGGTTTCTTCCATGAATTGAGATAAAGTCGAACGATGATCCGACTGAGACACATAAGCTGCCACGATTTGCTATGAGCCGCTGAGGGATTTCCTGCTTGAGAAATTGCGCCCGTGCACGTATATTGGCAGCCTTGCGGACGAGACAGGTGCTGGAAACAGCCTTGTCGGGGAAGAGAATGTGTCCGCCCAGAGGGATCGGAACTCGGGAGAGCATCGACATGAAGACAAAACTTCCGCCAACCGACTTCGAGAGACTCGGCTTCAGATGCGGTTTAGAAATCCACCAGCAACTTGATACGGAAAAGAAGCTGTTCTGCCACTGTCCAGTCGGACTCCGGAAAGATCCGCCTGACGCAATTATCCTCAGACATATGCGCCCGACTCTCTCAGAACTTGGTGAATATGACGGCACCGCCCTGATGGAGTTCAAGACCAAGAAAAATGTGATATACCAGCTAATCAAAGGCAGCACCTGCACCTACGAAATGGATGACACTCCCCCATTCAACCTGAATCAACAGGCGCTCGATATCTCCCTTGAGATTGCGATGCTCCTTAACTGCAACATCGTCGATGAAATACACATCTCTCGAAAGCAGTATCTCGATGGCTCCATCCCGACCGGATTCCAGCGAACCACTGTCGTTGGTGTTGAGGGCTGGATACCTTACAAGGGCCGCAAGATCAGGATCATTCAGATTTGTCTCGAAGAGGATGCCTGTAGAGAAATCTCCGATGAGGGACACACGATAACGTTCAAGGCTGATCGGCTTTCTACTCCTCTCGTTGAAGTGATCACATATCCCGACATGAAAACGCCGCAGGAAGCTCAGGAAGTAAACGAGGAATTGGGCAGGCTCCTGAAAGCATCAGGCAAAGTGAGGAGAGGTATCGGGTCGGTAAGACAAGATGTAAACGTCAGTATCGATGGTGGCACGCGGGTTGAGATCAAGGGTGTTATGAAGACCGGGTATGTGCACGATCTGACGTACATCGAAGCACTCAGGCAAAAAGCGCTGCTCGATATAAAGGCAGAGCTTCAGGCGCGTGGCGTGATGAGAAAGAGCCTGGTAATCGCGAAACATGACCTTTCATCAGAGCTTGCATCCACCGAGTCGCTTATACTACGTGATGCATTCAATGACGGATCAGTTGTCAAATGTGCGAAGATCGAAGGTTTCGCGGGTCTTCTTAAGAAGCAGCTCCAGCCGGGACGCTCCTTCGCCGATGAGATCGCTGGCAGAATTCGGGTGATAGCTTGCCTTGATAAGATGCCGAACATATTCCATTCTGATGACATCGATGGCTCCGAGTTGACTGAAGATGAGTGGGCCAGGATCAAAGCGCTCTCGAGCTGCAAGCTCACCGACGCTGTCATTGTCGTCTGGGGATCGGACGCGGATGTGGAAACTGCTTTGGAAGAGATCAAGTTCCGCGCTCTCGAGGCTATACGAGGCATCCCAAACGAAACGCGTCAGGATATCGGAGGTGGCGTTACCGACTTCGAGCGGATTTTACCGGGACCTGACAGGATGTACCCGGACACTGATCTTCCACCGCTTGCAGTGAGTGAGGAAAGGCTGGAAAGAATCAGGCAGCACCTGCCTGAACGGTCGTATGAAAAAGAGGAAAGGTGGCGGAACCTTGGGGTCGGCGACCAGATTATCAGACCTCTTGTCATCTCAGACAAGGCGGAAGTCTTCGACAGGATCATCTCCAAGACCAAAGCCGATCCGAACCTGGTTGGGCGCATACTGACGCAGACCCTGAAGCACATGCGACGGAAGAAACTGCCTATAGAAAGCGTTTCTGATGACAGCCTCTTCGAGCTGTTCATTCTTTACGGTGACGGCAGGTTCAGCAGGGAAGCAATTCCGCTGCTTCTGAACTCGCTCTGCAATCCGGGGGGTAGGAAAACGGTCTCGCAGATTCTCGATGGCAAGGATTTCGAACAAATCCCGGATTCGGACATTCAGAACATAGTGAATCAGGAGATTGCGGATGCCAGGGACATGCCCCTTGACCGAAGGCAGCGGATCGATTACCTGATGGGTCAGATCATGTCCGGGCTGCGTGGCAGAGTGCCCGGCAAGGAAGTACGACATCTGCTGGAAACCACACTGACATAGTCCTGCAACTAAAACAACGCGGCTATCAGATCCTTCGGTGCTTCATGACTGAGGTCAACATCCGGAGCAACACAGCAGATTTGCTCACCTCATGTATTTCTTTATGAAATCCTCAGTCTCGGGGAGGCCACCCTGCAGGATAATATAGCCGTTATGTGGCTCGCGTTCAGTGATCTCATCATTTATCGGAGTGAGCATTATCTCCCTGACCTTCTCGGGATCGGTCGTATGTCCTAACGCCCAGCATAGTTTGACATACGCCACCTCCGGCAGCATGTTTGCAGCAGGCACAACGCCCGTCTCCAACAGATCACGCCCGGTGTCATAGACGAACATCTGGACATATCCCCAGAGTGTCTGGACTGTCATGTATATCGCGATGCCTTTCTTCGCTGCTCTACGAAGAGG
>DAOVLC010000157.1 GCA_030631455.1 Candidatus Zixiibacteriota bacterium | reverse complement strand
TCGCCGACATAGCGAGGCCTATCCGGCCTGTTTAACCATTGCGACCAATTGCTCGAAAGCGGCAGTGTCTCGCGCAGCAATGTCTGCGAGGGCCTTGCGATCGAGTCCAATGCCTGCCTTCTTGAGACCTGCCATGAAGTAACTGTACCGCATATCGAACATTCGGCATGCTGCGGATATGCGCGTGATCCAGAGTCTCCGGAAGTCACGTTTTCGGTTCCGACGATCGCGATAGGCGTATGTCTGTCCCTTGTTTACCGTCTCTCTGACTGTACGCCACAGTTTCCTGCGGCCGCTATAGTTGCCTCTCGCCTTCTTGAATACCTTCTTCTTGCGTTGTCTCGAGGCAACGCTATTCGTAGCGCGTGGCATTCTATCCTCCTAAGTTTCCACAACTGAGCCTAAATGTACGGCACCATCATTCCGACGCGACGGGCATCAGCTTCAGAAACGAGAGTAGACCGACGCAGATTGCGTTTTCTCTTCCTCGTTTTCTTCGTCAGGATATGGCTCTTATACGCCTTCATTCTCCTGAGTTTGCCAGACCCTGTCCGCTTGAACCTCTTGGCTGCGGCTCTGTTAGTCTTGATCTTTGGCATCTTTTCTCCTGCAAACAGCTCTATTTCGGCATCAAGATAACACCGAGTCTTCTACCTTCCATTTTCGGCTTCTGCTCGACCGTGGATATATCCGACAGCTCTTCCTGTACCTTATCGAGCACTTTCTTGCCGAACTCAGTATGTGCCATCTCTCGTCCCCGGAATTCGACGTAGACTTTCACCTTAAATCCATCCAGCAGAAACTGGCGAACGTGTTTTGTCTTGAACTGAAAATCATGCTCCTCAATCTTGGGCCGATAGCGCATTGCTTTAAGCTGCACCGTGTGCTGTTTCTTCCTTGCGATCTTCTCCTTCTTGGAAAGATCGTACTTGTACTTTCCATAGTCAAGAATTCTGCAAACGGGCGGTTTTGCTGTCGGCGATACTTCTACGAGATCAAGGCCGCGATCATAAGCCATCTGTTGCGCTTCCTTCACCGATACGACGCCGACCTGCTGCCCGTCCGGCCCAATCAGGCGTACCTGTGATGATCGAATTCTGGTATTGATTCTGATCTCTGGGGTCTTTTTTCTTACGATTCCTCCTCACTCCTTATTTTAGAGCTTTATATCTTACTACTTACTTCGGATTTTAGCAAGGTAATTATTTCTGAAACTGATTTGGAGCCGAGATCTCCCTTGCCATGCCGTCGATATGAAACAGTCCCAGCCTCGGCCTCTCTCTTGCCGATTATCAGCATTACGGGTATTTTCTGGGTCTCAGCGTCCCTAATTTTGTAGCCAATCTTCTCCGATCTGGAGTCAAGCTCCACTCTCAGACCGTTTTCGACCATTTGATCGACAATACTCTGCGACACATCATTTTGATCATCCGAGATCGGCAGAACCTTCACCTGTACAGGCGCCAGCCAGAGCGGAAACGCGCCTGCATAATGCTCCAGCATCACCGCAAAGAACCTCTCGATCGACCCGAAAATCGCCCTGTGAACCACAAATGGCTCCTTGTGCTGATTATCAGAATCGGTGTAAGTCAGACCAAATCGTTCCGGCAGATTGAAGTCGAACTGTATTGTGGTGCACTGCCACGATCGCTTGAGAGCATCCCTTATCTTGATATCGATCTTCGGACCATAGAACGCGCCGGCGCCTTCGTCGACCTCATAATCGAGACCCGCCCGTTCGAGAGCGTTGGCGAGCGCTTTTTCGGCCATATCCCATCTTTCGGGAATACCTACGAAATCAGTCTCCGGCTTGGTCGAAAGGAACACCTCGTAGTCATAGAATTTGAAATCTTTCAGAATCTTAAGAGATAGATTAACCACACCTACAATCTCATCCTCGATCTGATCCGGTGTGCAGAATATGTGCGCGTCATCCTGGGTGAACGCTCTTACGCGGAAGAGACCATGAAGGACTCCTGATCGCTCGTACCGATAAACCGTGCCGAGTTCCGCCCAGCGAATTGGCAACTCTCGATACGAATGAAGGGAGCTTCTGTACATCTCCATGTGAAACGGGCAATTCATCGGTTTTATCTGATACAGCTCTCCGTCGATGTCCATCGGGCTGTACATATCTTCCGAGTAGAAATCGGTATGCCCGGACGTACGCCAGAGGTTGAGCTTTGCAATATGCGGAGAATAGACAAGCTCATACCCTGCTTTGACGTGCTCTTCCTTCCAATAGTTCTCTATAATGTTCCTGACAACAGAGCCCTTCGGATGCCACAGGACCAATCCGCCTCCGACTTCCTCTCTCAGAGAAAAGAGATCGAGCTGTTTACCGAGCTTCCTGTGATCGCGGCGCTTCGCCTCTTCCATCCGCTTGAGATAGTCATCAAGACTTGACTTGTCAGGGAACGAGACACCGTAGATTCTCTGCAGCATCTTGTTCTTTTCGGAGCCGCGCCAGTATGCGCCGGCGACGGATGTGAGCTTGAACGCCTTTATACGGCTGGTTGATGGAACATGCGGTCCGCGGCATAGATCGACAAACGAATCATGCTTATACAGCGTGAGTTCCTGATCCTCCAAGTCCGAGATGATTTCGATCTTGTAAGTCTCTTTGTTCTTGCCGAAGAGGTCGACCGCTTCCTGCTTCGAGCATTCTACGCGATTGAAACTGAAATCGCCTTTGATGATCTCACGCATGCGATCTTCTATCCTCGCCAGATCCTCATCAGTGAACGGCTCGGGGGAATCGAAGTCGTAGTAAAAGCCCTCGTCGATAGGCGGACCGATCGCGAGTGTCGTTCCGGGGAACAGGTCGGTTACAGCCTGTGCCATAATATGCGCCGATGAATGCCAGAAGACCTCCTTGCCATCCCTGTCGTCGAAGGTCAGGATCGCAATCGAACCATCCGACTCGATCGGCCTGTTCAGATCGATAATCTTGCCGTCGATGCTGGCAGCCAACGCCTTCTTTGCCAGACCACGTGATATATCGGTGGCAATTTCGAAAGGCGTGATTCCGGCGGCGTAATCCTTCTTCGAGCCATCCGGAAATGTGATCTTCACTTTGTGTGCGGTCGCTTTCTCCATCTGACCATCCATAATAAAAACCCCAAATCAGGGGATAATGGTGGGCGATACTGGAATCGAACCAGTGACCTCTTGCATGTCAAGCAAGCACTCTAACCAACTGAGCTAATCGCCCATTTCGCAGTGGATTAAGTTATACCACTGTCTCCACTCTGTCAAGCGAAATTCGAAATGCTATCGGCATAAAGAGTCTTGCACGTTCCTTTCAATGTCGATTAAACACGCCAGCTTCAGAACTGTTCCAGCCCGAAACCGAATCCTCGTGGTTTTCCCAATACCAACGAGTCAAACTTCATCCCATCAAGCTATAAGGTCTATCGATTTTATCGGAGTCAAACCAAATCTCTACACAGAATCGAATGAGAAAAGGCGGGTAGCATAGTGATTTGGAGGATTGCGGAAGCGAGTTTACATGCCGGTCGCCATCTGGATGAAGGTCTCAGCTTTCGTGTACTCCTCGCGAAGCGTATCCGAGTACGATTTCAGGCGGTCTTCCGGGATCTTGAGTTCCTCAAGAACAACAGGATCGAGGTGCGGCGGGTCTTTCTCAAGTTCTTCTTCCGTATCAAGAGTGAGATGAGCGATGTAGTCAGCCAAATGCGCCATATATGCGAGGCTGGATTCATCCTTCGACAGATGTGGGTAGTGGTGGAACTCTATAGCATCCTCAAGCTGAGGTGGAAGGCCCCATTTCTGGGCCAGTAGCGCACCAACGTTGGAATGCGTGTAACCAAGGGCCGTTTCCTCGGCCATCAGCATTGGTACCGCATCTGTCTCATGGAGCTTCTTAGCGGCTTGATAATCATCCGGCAAATAGCTGTACATGACAAGCCTGCCGATATCGTGCAACAAACCTGTGGAGAAAGCCTGATCGCTTTTTCTGATCCACGTTCCAGATAGAGATCGGACTAACATCCTCATGCAGGTTGCAGTCGCGAGAGAATGCCGCCAGAATTCTTCCTGGATCTCAGGATCGATAGTATCTTTCTTGAATATGTCAAACACGGCGGTCGAGAGAACCATTGACCTGACCGCTTCCATCCCCATGATGACTACCGCCTGTTTGATGGAGGTAACTTCATGTCTTAATCCATAGAAGGCGGAATTGGAGAGCTTGAGTATCTTCACACTCATAGCGGGATCCTCAGACAGAATCACCGCGATGTCGTACGCCGATGTACCGGGGTCATTGATGACTCTATTAATCTGCTGAAAAACCAATGGAGGTGTCGGCAGATTAGATATCCGTCCGATGGTCTGCTGCAGCTTGTTAGCCGCGTCTATTGTATCAAGCATCAGTCTCGTAACCGATAACGTGACACCTGGCTATCGAATTCCGAATTGCTCCAATATTCGATCTACAATTCTCTCCAGGATCTTACTGTCAGAGTACCCGTCCGACGAAACCTTCTTCCTGGCCTCCTCCACCCGATCCTTCCTGATGTCAGGAATATCCTCGTACTCATCACAGCACTGCGCCACTGTATCGTCCGTGTCCTTCTCTTTCCCCAGAGCGTTTGCACCGAGTAGTTTCTCAACGATCGCTTTCGTTAGTGCAGGCTTTATGTAGACCCCGTTTTTAATGTTCTTCTGAATTTCTGCCAATTTCCGAGAATCGTGTGCTGTTTTACCCCTGCCGTTCCCGGAGATTTCGAGAGTGTCCCCCTTACCGTTATCGGGAGACCTGCTCTTCCCACCTCTGCTCTTTGAATTGCCATCAAGCGGAGTGTTGCCTGTAACGTCGCCCACGCGCATGGTTATCTCTCCGTGGTGTTAACCCTTGCCGTCAAGGATTCTTGCCTTTTCCGCCTGGCTGCTGGTATACTGAACAAGCTTCTGACTGTTTTTCAGTACCTCGAGTTCCTCCTTGATTCGCAGATACCTGTCATTGGCGAATTCTTCGTTCTCCTTGATCATCGACAGGTTCT
>DAOVLC010000141.1 GCA_030631455.1 Candidatus Zixiibacteriota bacterium | reverse complement strand
CTTACCGTGAAATCACTCGAAACGAGGAAATGGAAGTAGTATGGCCGCTAATGTCATGAAAGGTGCGAGCACGACTGCGACGATTGTAATCGTTGTAGCGATACTGCTTGTGGTAAACCTGATCTCGATTAACCTGTTTGGCCGCGCTGACCTTACCGACAACGAGATATACTCACTCTCCGATGCCTCGATTGATCTGATGGAGAATCTTTCCGACCGCGTGGTGGTCAAGTGCTACTTCTCGGATGATCTCCCGCCGCCCTACAATCAGAACTCCCGGTATCTGAAGGATCAGCTCGCGGATTACCGCGCCTATTCCGGCGGTCGACTGGAGTTCGAGTTTGTCGATCCGGCGAAATCTGACAGAGAGCAGGAAGCGCAGTCATATCAGGTTCCACCGGTGCAGGTGAATGCCTACGACAACGATCGGCTCGAGATAAAAAAAGTCTACATGGGTCTGGTCTTCCTGCACGGCGACAAGACCGAAGTCATGCCGGTGATAGAATCGACCATCGGCCTCGAATACGAGATTTCGCGGGCGATCAAGAAAGTCATCTCCGCTAAGACACCTCGGATAGCGTTCGTTACCGGTCACGGCGAACCCGATCTCCAGTCCGGGCTTAGAGTTGTCAATCAGGCACTGTCTCGCGATTATGCTATTCAGCCGCTCGATTTGTCCCAACAGACGGAAATACCGAAGAATATCGATGCTGTCCTCGTTGTCGCTCCGAGACAGCCGTTCAGTCAGTGGGACCTCTTCGTTCTGGACCGTTACCTGATGAACGGAGGCAAGCTGGGACTGTTTATCGATAGGTTTGAATGCGACATTCAGGGGAATAACGCGACACCTGTCGATGCGGGTCTCGATAAATTGCTCCGAAGATACGGTATTGGAATCAACTCCGACCTTGTTCTCGACGCGAGATGTTCGAGGATCGGTGTTCAGCAGCAGACCGGGTTTTTCAGGATTCAGAACATGGTCGAGTTCCGGTATTTCCCGATGATTACGAACTTCTATGATGAGAATGTCATCGTGAAGGGTCTCGACGGCCTCAGTTTCATATTCATCAGTTCGCTCGACACAAACGTTGCAGTCCCGGAGAATGTGACACGTGAGGTGCTCGCATGGTCTTCGGAACTGTCGAGAACTGAAGCTCAGCCGTTCAACTTCGATCCATACCGCAAATTCTCTCGGAGTGATTTTGACAAGCAGAACCTGCCGCTGGCAGTCATTCTGAAAGGCCAATTCCCGAGCCTGTTTGCAGATAGAGATATCCCTGCTTATACCGGCATGGATACGACATTCACAACGGCTTCACTGGAGCCTATAGATTCATCTGCCACAACCCGCATGCTGGTGATCGGAGATGGTGACTTCGTCGACGACCGTAACATGAGATCCCAGGCCAATCTCGTGTTCTTCATGAATGTGGTCGACTGGCTCTCTCAGGATGAAGGCTTGATATCTATCCGTTCAAAACAGATCGCCAGCCGCCCGCTCGATGAGGTCTCGGACGGCATGAAACGCTTCACAAAGTACTTTAATATTCTCGGTGTACCCTTTATGGTTATTGCAGTTGGCGTCATCAGATGGCGGATGCGCGTCTCAAGAAAAAAGAGGCGTCTGCTATGAAAAAACAATACATTTCTATAATCATTCTGGTTCTTCTCATTGCCCTCTACTTCCTTGTGGAGCATCGCGAGTCATCGATGACTGCGCCGAAATCTGTCGAGAACTTTCTTGGCGTGGACACATCGGAGGTCGATAAGATCACTATTGGCAGACTCGGAGGCGCCACAATCCTTACCAGAGCTTCCGGCAATTGGTACTTGATGGAAGGAGAGGAGCACCGTACAGCCGATCCGAACGCGGCTCAGCAGTTGATCGACATACTTGGCGACATGAAAGTCGGGAACGTGATCTCCGACAATCCCGCAAACCAAATTAAATTCCAGGTAGACACACTGACCGGCTTCACCGTGTCACTCTACTCGGGAGATAACCTCCTCTCGGCAGTCGTGATCGGCAAGATGGCGGACTATATGCACACGTATGTTCGACTCCGAGACGAGAGCAAGGTCTACATTGCAGATGGAATGATGTCGCAACTCTTCAATAGAGCACCGTCGGATTGGCGAAACAAGACAATATTCGATGTGCCGACAACACAGGTCTATTCAGTCGCGTTTAAGTTTGGAGATGAGCATTACCAGATTATAAGGACGGACACTGTGTGGTCGCTGTCAGAACCGCCGTTCAACGAGACATTTAATGCGGATCAGGACTCGGTACGCATGCTTCTGTCGGCTCTCTGTGCTCTCAAGGCTGGCGGGTTCGCAACCGCTTATGACACAACAGAATACAGCTTTGAGAATATCGGTTATACGGCTACTGTTACCATGCTCGATGGAAGCACGAGACTGCTCGAAGCAGCCGAAGCCGAGGAAGATGCCAATCGGCATTTCGTGCGAATACCGGAAGATAACTCCGTTTTCATTATATTTGACTCCCCCTGGCAGAAAATCGCTAAAAACTTCCATAATCTCATTCTAATTGAAAAAAACAGTTGACAAGCAGTTCGGATTTTCTTATACAATTGGAGCCCTTCATACACAGCCCTCTTATCAGGCGGACGGAGAATCTTTGATTCTCCTCCGCTATTGTTTATGGATAGTTCGTAATCCTCACTAATCGATACTACCTGTTGACAACTTGTGGACAGCTCAGATTCCAATATCGCTTGATCGACTGCGCGATACTTGCTATATAACATAATGACAAAGATCCTCGCACTTCTGAAGAAGCACTACCCGGAAGCGTGCTCTACGCTGAAGCACAAATCCCCATTCACATTGCTCATCTCTACTATTCTATCCGCACAGACGACCGACAAGGCGGTCAATCTTGTAACTCCGGTGCTTTTCGAGCGATTTCCTGATGCTGAGGCGTTTGCGAAGGCGAGATTGCCATCGATCGAGAGAATAATCCGGCGAATCGGGCTGTACAGGAGCAAAGCGAAATCAATCAAGAATTGCTGCAAAATGATTGTCGAGGAGTTTGACGGCGAGGTTCCCCGAACCATGGAAGAACTGACGCGGCTGCCCGGTGTTGGTCGCAAGACCGCGAATTGTGTGCTGGGGAACGCGTTTGGGATCAATGTGGGGATAACTGTCGATACTCACGTTGGACGGCTATCCCGGCGGCTCGGGCTGACCGAAGCGAAGGACCCCGTAGGCGTCGAGCATGATCTAATGAAAATCGTGCCGAATCGCGACTGGACAATTATCTCACATCTTCTGATCGCCCATGGCAGAGCGGTCTGTCCATCACGGAATCCCAAATGCGACCACTGCTTTCTGTCGAAACTCTGCCCGAAGATCGGAGTATAGGAGATTGACATGAAGAGGATGTGTTGAGATTCTTTTCATTGAATATAGACCGCGTATTGCCGGTATATTAGATTAGGAGGAGGCAATATGTCTTATATTCCGATTGTAGCATCCACAGCAGGGGTGGCGGCAGCCAGGCGAATGAGGCAGGAGGAGGAAGATATGACCGGATATAGCAAAGATGATCTTGACGGATGGGAATTTAAGATAGTCAGGGCTAACACACGGAAGTTCAAGGACTACAAGGCTGTCCAGCAGCTTTGTGATGAAGAGGCGAAAGCCGGCTGGGAGATGGTCGAGAAATTCGACGATACCCGGATTAGATTCAAACGCAGTGTCGACAGACGGTCGGGCGATCGTCACCTTGAGTTTGACCCATACCGCACTCGGATTGGAATGACCGAGGCCACAATCGGATGGATCGTGGGGATCTCAGTTGCTATTGTTGCCCTTGCGGTTTTCATCGCGAAAAACTCTTAAGAGCCGTGGGGAAGCCGGCAGGAGTGCTCACTCCTGCCAAACGTAGCTTATTTGAGTGTACTTCCATTCATTCATATACTATTATTCACGCATGTCGCTAATTTCAAGTCATGGTCAGAGGGATCGCTTGCAGTGAGTATCTTTAGCGTCATCGCTGTACTGATTACTATCGTGGCCATAGCGAGCTATATCAACCACCGCTATATCAAGCTACCGACGACCGTCGGCCTGATGGTCATTGCACTCGGCCTGTCTCTCGGACTTATCGGACTGGGCGCAGTCGGTGTGGGTATCGAGACTCCCGCGCAGGAGTTCCTCGGACAGATCGATTTTGGCGAAGCCCTGATGAAAGGGATGCTGAGTTTCCTCCTTTTTGCGGGCGCTCTTAAGATAAACATCAACGATCTCGCAAAGCAGAAACTCATTATCGGAACGCTTGCGACGGGCGGAGTCGTTGCCTCGACGTTCATCATAGGTACGGCGATTTATTTTGCAGCGAGCCTTCTCGACCTGACTCTCCCCTACATTTACTGTCTCGTGTTTGGCGCCCTGATATCCCCGACTGACCCGGTGGCAGTGCTATCGATCCTGAAATCGGTTGAGGCGCCGAAAACCCTCAAGACCAAGATAGCGGGTGAATCGTTGTTCAACGATGGTATCGGAGTGGTTGTTTTCACTCTGCTGGTCGGCACTGCAGTCGGAGGCGGAGCCGGGTCCACATCGATCGGCCATATCATAGCTCTGTTTGCCGAGGAGGCGATCGGCGGAGTGGCTTTCGGACTTCTGATCGGATGGGTCGCCTATCGGCTCATCAAGAATGTCGACAACTACACCGTCGAGGTTTTGATTACATTGGCACTCGTCACAGGCGGATATGCGCTTGCACACAGCATTCACACATCCGGCCCAATCGCAATTGTCGTGGCCGGACTGCTGATCGGTAACCATGGACGAGCCTTCGGGATGTCCGAGAGTACGCGCGATCATCTCGACAAATTCTGGGAGTTGATCGACGAGATTCTCAACGCCGTGCTGTTCGTGCTGATCGGTCTGGAAATACTGATACTCGCGTTCACCTGGAATTATCTTGTGCTCGGACTGATCGCGATTCCCGTGGTTCTTGGGGCACGGTTTGCCAGCGTCTGGTCGGCGATAAACCTGCTGAAATTCCGACGGGAATTCAGCCGCAATGCGACGGCGATCCTGACCTGGGGCGGTCTGCGGGGCGGAATCTCGATTGCGATGGCATTGTCACTCGCACCGAGCGCCACTAAGGATATGATCGTTTCGATCACCTATGTGGTCGTTGTCTTCTCTATCTTAGTACAGGGTTTGACGATAAGCAAGCTGGTCAGAAAGTAGATTAT
>DAOVLC010000109.1 GCA_030631455.1 Candidatus Zixiibacteriota bacterium | reverse complement strand
GTTGATCATTGCATGACTTAGTTCGAACTGAGTCTTGCGGCAGACAGGCAACTCCAAAGAAGATGGGTTTGGAGACGTTTGCGAGAGTTCTTGCGACGATGTCGCTCTGATCGAACTGGTCGATATTGACGATGTGGTTTATCCGATCACCTACATATTCTCGGGCGGACATTCACCGTGCGACCCATACGGCGGCGGAGTTCCGGATTGCTGGTACTGCGGAATTTCCTCTGCCGCCATTGACAATGCACGGACAAATGGTTCAGAACGGATCGTGAGAACTGCTGTCATCTTTCACCGGTAATCTGAACTGATCCGGCCTAGACCGCAGGACTTTCTCCAGCCAGCTTTCAGGGTAACCCTTCTCCTGCGGGACACCTTTTTCGTCTTTGACGTATCCGTCATTGTACTTCGTCAGCAGGTATTCACCCAACTCTCGCCACCGCCTCACGACCATCTCACCATGCGATACGGAGTAGTCGGTCAAGTAACGGGTCATCAACTCCGGATTCGATTCGGCCAGCTCGATCGCAGTCCTCTCGACCGATGGCTGCAGGGCCAGAAATGTGCCCTCAAGATCGCCTTGCACAGTCTGGATGTCGTGGATCATGTGCGAGTATTTCAAGTTAGCGAAATTAGCGACGAAATTGAATACCCACCACGCAGATTGCCACGAGAATTTCTGCAGGTTGCCGACTGTGTACGACTCCGGAATATCGTTGATACCACAATACAATGGTATATAGACGGTGAAATACGTGTCGTCCATTCCGCACCAGTAGACGCCGCCCACGGCATCCGGAAGCCATGACCGTGATTGCGAGACGAACGAGAATCCTGTCTGTTGTGTCGAAATCGGTCGCTCCCAGACATATTCGATACTGTCTACAGTCCATGTCATTGGCCGCCAGCGGTTAGGAGTGCCGTACGGACCAGCATCGACACCTTTTGTCATATCATAGTCGGTTCCCTCATAGTGGTCGCGCATCAGCGCGAACACATCATCAAGCGAGAGCTTCCTGTCGGGTTTGACCCAGAGAGGATACGGCTCGGCGTCTGCGGCGGCCCTGTGGTAATCAGGCGAAATGTTCTGTGAGGGCGCCGCTCGGCGGAAGATGCTCCACACACGCGCATCAGCGTATCGCTGATTCTTCGGTGTGGCAGGGCAGTACGTCTCACAGAATCGAAACGGCTCGTCTGACTCGGGATCGTAGTACCCATGCTCTGCAGCGAACGATAAGACATTCTCGGAATAGATACAATTCTCCGGATCGTCAAGTGGAAACTCACCGATCCGCGCTTTGTTGGCGTGGCAGGATAAGTACCCGTCGGGTACTCTTACGGCCACCCATACAGCACCGTCCTCTCCTGGACCGGGCCCGATCATTTCCAGTATCCACGCCTCATCAGTGTCTGCGATAGAGAACGACTCGCCACCCGATCTGTAGCCATGTTCTGCGACCAGATCAGTCATAATCTTGATGGCATCCCGCGCCGTTCTGACTCGCTGCAACGCGAGTCGCATCATATCCCAATAGTGAAGCAGACCGTCGGGATTGCGAAGCTCCTCACGGCCACCGAAAGTCGTTTCGCTGATTGCAAGCTGGTGCTCGTTCATCAGATCGACCACGGCGTACGTGTGCGAAACCTGCGAAATCCTGCCTCGCACGGTCCCGGACCAGTCGGTGATATCGAGCGAATCACCCGGTTCATAGTCGGCCGGCGGAGTATACTCAATATGTGGATGGAACTCACCATCGCACGTGTAAGTAATCATCACCGATCCGTCCTCCGAGGCTCCCCTCGTTACCAGCAGGCTGGTGCAACCATGAAGTTGCGGGGCAACTGCAGCGACGATTACCAGTACAGTGAACGTTACTGAGTACAGATGCTTTGTCATGGAACTAACCTCTCGCTTCCTTCCAGTCGATTTCTTACAGATTACACAATACGGGTAGCATTCACAAACAGAAAATGCCGGGATAGCCCTGAGTATATGTTCGGGCGCTAACAGGACGGATGATTCATCAAGGAAAGTGCCGGTCTCATAGCTTTCGGTCTGATCTCCGATCAATTGAGCCTGCAGACCGGAATCGTTCTTGGGGGCATCCTGATAATGACAGGTTCGTTCATCTGCCTGAGAATCAGAGAATCCTGAGACACTGCCAGTGATTGATCAACACAGCTTGAAGATCAGTTGTAGATGCTACTGACGCATGGGCGGCGCACGTCGACACGATCCGCGAAAAACATCCGATCAGACGTAGAAACCCTATTGACAAAAACCGCTCGATAGGCTATGATACCATCGTAAGATTGTTGTATAGAGAACCTGAAGTAGGGCAAGCTGATTATATCAGCCTAAGTATGGGTTGAATAGACCCTCTTAGTATTTTTAACAGGGGATTTGGCCGGATGTTGAGCCAGAATGGTCAGAGGCAGGCCCGTGCACCTCCGCTCGGCATACTGATGACTACTGTAAGCTGCTGAAATAACACAGGATGTTGGAGGGAAAAATGAAAAGGATTACTATGTTCTTGGCACTGCTTCTTGCCGTGTCAATGATCTTTGCGTGGGGCGCGTTCTTGAATCTTATGGCTATCGGTGATGGAGGCGAACCGCTCGATCCACCTCCCGATCCGCCATCAATAAACCACTCATATAATGACTGCTATGTCGACATCATGTCTGACACAGGCGCCGTCGTCGATACGAAAAGCAGTGATGAGACTGAGGTGCTTGTACCGGTTCGCATGTATGCCACCAACAACGTCACCTTTGACGGTCTGTCTATCGAGGCTTTCAAGAACACTATCTACTTCGACGATGAGTTCCTGGAGTTCGTTGGAATCGAAGATGGAGTATGGGATGCGGACGATATCACATATGGGTCAGGCGATTGCGGACACTGTGTCGAGGATCTTGACAGCATCAAGATCGAAGGTGAGAACGATACATACACGTTCCCGGATGAGGGTTGGGCTATCGTGTATTACCTGAAGTTCGAGGTCAAGTGTTTGGCGGACTTCGGGAGCGTAATTGACCTCGATATAACGTCCACTCACGAAGGCGAGAACTGGTTGGATCTCGAAGTTGGAGGCGTTGAAGGATACGACGAGTGGGGCAATGAACAGAGCGGCCCCGACGACTACGAAGACGGATATGTCTATCTGGATCAGGAGTACTGGGCCGGATTTCATATAGACACCACGACCGTGTATCTCGGCGGGAGCACTGAGGTCACAGTCTACTGCGACTCAATGAACTACTGGAACGGGTGGTTTGTCCACTACCTCGAGTATGAATCCGACTTATTCGGTATCTCCGCCATTACACGAGGAGACTTGACCGATGACTGGATGACGATGAATGCCTACCCATCCGGCGATAATATCACGATACTGGGGCAGGTGGGGACAGGTACTATCATCGAGGGAGTTGAGAGCTCTGCATCACTCTATACACTGACACTCGTTCCAAAGCGTGATGTGGCGACGGACGATACTCAGAGTCCCGTTGTCTTTGACACGGAGGAAGATCAGTTCATGAAACCGGGAGGATGTGGCTATCTGAACGAAGTGGTCGACTACGGACTTGGTGACGGCCTCATTGAGATACCCAAATATGAGGTTGATGTCACACTTGATTTCATCGGAACTGACAAGAAACTGGGCGACTATGACACGCTCGTCGTGTACATCGAGAACTCATTCCCGCTCGGGCTGAGAGCGGAGAATCCAGGCTCTGAGACCGGTGGTGACTTGAAAGTCCTCATAGAGCACGCCGAGCAATTGGAATTCATCGATGATGTCTTTACGAACAGCAGGCTGAACCTCGACATTCACGATCCTAATGACAGTCATGTAAAGATATATCTCAGTCCGCCGTCGGGGAAGCCGGGCTGGCTGCTTCCATCCGATGAACCTGTTGAGCTTTGTCGTCTCGAATTCCTGATTCCGGATGACGAAGAGTATCCCGATTGGCCGCCTGTACTGGACGCGGAAGTTATAGACCAATGGGGCTCCTATATGACACTTGCCTCCGATACTACAGGAATCGATACGATGGATCTCGACACCTACGGCGACTTCACTCAGGAGGGGGATGAAGTTGACTTGGAGGTAATCGCCGAAGTCTACGCTGAGGATGCGTCAGGTAATCCAAATGCGAATCAGCCGATAAAGATCAGCAGCACGGAGGACCTCGATTCCATATACGTTCGGTTGACGTTTTCATATCCGCACCTGTGCGTCAGAGGCCTGACTCCGGCAATCGATGGGCTCTATATGACAAATGCCGGTGGCAATGTCTATTTGCATGGTGACAATCTCGCTATCGCTGCTGGAAATGGGATTCTGCTGGGAACTGTAACATTTGGGTCGAGAGTTATTCCGTCGACGGAGGATGAGAACGATATCCACACATCCACACACGTGATCGACACTGATGAGAACCTCCACTATGTCGTCAGGACAAGCGGAACGGTAAGCATAACCACAGACATGATTCACGCATGTCCGGCATACAATCCGAAGAAAGCGGAAGGTGTGATTCTCCCCAGGGAGTTTGTGCTGCATCAAAACTACCCCAACCCATTCAACCCGAGCACGACGATAAAGTTTGACCTTCCGGAATACCAGTGGGTCAAGCTGGATATCTACAACGTGCTCGGCAGACACGTGACATCTCTGGTCGACAGCCCGATGGATGCCGGCTCCCATGAGGTAATCTGGGAAGCCAGGTCGGACATTTCTTCGGGCGTATACTTCTACAGCTTACAGGCAGGAACCTATTCCGATACAAAGAAGATGCTACTTCTCAAGTAGCTACCGCACAAAGACGCAGGGCTGCATTAGCAGCCCTGCGCCTTGATTCTCGAATATAATTATGTAATTGTCGTAAAGCTTGACGCTGGATTTGAACCGCAAACCTAACCCGACGGCCAACTCACGGAACTGGCACACCAAGAATCAATCCTGCTTGAACTCTATCTTGTGTGAGATCCAGTACGACACCGGCTGCCCGCCTCGCCTCGCAGCCTTCCATAATGCGCCTTTCGCAGCACTAATGGCGGCCCCCTCGAAGCCGACGTTAGCTTCTGCACGTTTCTCAATCATGGTTTCCCGGACCCTGCCCTCCCGGTCGACCAGCGAACGGACCCATACGACACCCTCGATACCTGCTTCACTTGCTTCCTTCGGGTAAGCCGGTTTAGGAAGAGAGATCAACTTCGGCTCCACGTCAACGGCTACCGAATCGTTGGGAGATGGGAAAACCTCGATCTCGGTACCCACTTCCGGTTGGGAGGCTGCCTCATCCACCTCCGGGAGATGATTAACCGCCTTGCCCTCGGATGTGAACTCGACAGTGTACGATGCCCTGAATGGCATGGGCCGTCCCTTCGCTGTGGCAGGCTTCCATTCGCCGTTCATAGCTGCCACCCTGGCCACCTCAATGAAACCGACATCGGTACCTGATTCCATTTCGACCGTAGCTTCACGCACGGCACCGTTCCTACCGACAAGAACTGTGACGGAAACGGTGCCAGTGGCGCCGGAGTCTGCGGCTGTCGCCGGGAACTCCGCCTCGGGGACCTGAATCGGAACAGGCATCTGATCGACAGTTCCGGGCTTGCGCTCAGGAAGAGCAGATTCCTCGGCAGTAGTGTCGGCACCTATAGTCTCCTGGTCAGCTTGAGTAATGGTATCCTGCTCAGGTTCACCCTGTTCTTCCGCCTGCTCGCCGCTTAGTTCGAATGGGATCCTGTAGGAAACCC
>DAOVLC010000084.1 GCA_030631455.1 Candidatus Zixiibacteriota bacterium | reverse complement strand
GGTCTTTGATGCCGAGAGGAAGAAGGAGATGGAGCTTGATCTGGGTGTTACTCGCTCGTACACCCTTCCCGGGCCGAGAATATACCGTGGGAAGGGCACGGTGGCCGACGGCCAGTTCGGTATGCAGTTCATAGTGCCGAAAGATATCGCCTACGGTGAAAAGTCGGCAAAGATATCCGCTTATGCGGTGAGCGCTACAGCGCAAGCCTCCGGGGGGCTCGACTCCATTGAGATTTCAGGGTCGAATCCGGCGATCGCAGACACGACCGGCCCCTCGATAGATGTTAGCCGTGCGTCAGGGGTTTCGCTCACGGGTGGTCTCGTCAGAGTTGGAGAAGAGTTGTCTGTGGAGATTAGTGACAGCTTCGGGATCAATCTTTCGGGTGAGGTCGGACATGCCATTGAAGTGTCCTTTGATGACGATCCCATGAATAGTATAGACTTAACCGAGGAATTTGTTTATTATCCGGCAAGTTATCGATCTGGCTCCGTTGACTTTGAAATTCCGGGGCTTTCGAGTGGATCGCATACGATGAAGGTGAAAGCTTGGGATTCGGCTAATAACTCAAGCCTGAGAGTTTATAGCATAGCTGTCGGCGAGTTTGAAAAGTTGGAGATATCCGGTATAGCGAATTATCCTAACCCCGCTACGACAGAGACCGAGTTTTCGTACTATCTTTCGGAACAGGTCTCGGATGTGAGGATAGAGGTTTACAGCCTGGCAGGAAGACTGATTAAGACAATGCGGAACGAGTCTACCCGTGAAGGCTACAACGTCTCCAGGCGGTGGAATATGACCGACAGCCGTGGCGACAGGATCGCAAACGGTGTATATATATACAAGGTCTCAGCCTCCGGCAGATTAGCATCTGCCGTTGAGGGTAATGACGATAGAGCTGAAGGATTTGGAAAAATCGTTGTTCTCAAATAGAACGTAGGAGGATATATGCGTAAAATCGCATTGTTTCTTTTTATTTTCACGGTTGTACTGGTATCTCACGGTGACGCAGTCGCGGGAGTGTCCGATGCCGCAGTGCTCTTTCTGAGAATCGCTGCGGGAGCCAGGGCCGCCGGCATGGGCGAAGCCTTCGTGGCGATCGCTGACGACGCTACTGCGACTCATTGGAATCCGGCAGGCCTCGGCAGCTATCCTCTCGCAAGCGAGTTCCACGAACTGAAGGTCGTGGATGACAAAACGATGCGGGAGAAGGCAAGTAAGGTACTCAAGGGCGATGTCGAAGAAGACTACTCCGAGACCGTCGGACGGTTTCTCTTCAGCAAGAGCGGTATCGTGCATATTTCTGAAGCTGGCGACGAGCGGTATATCGAATACGAGGTCGACTCCGATATTCCCATGGTTCAGTATATCGCAGCGAACGCTGTGATGGATGACCGGGATCTTCTCAAGATCGGTGTGCGAGCGATTGCGTATGAAAACACCGGAGTAACATTCGAGCAGATCAACTCGCATCGTGAACGGCTCGTGGTTTATCTCGACAATAGTCAGATCGGAGAAGTCAACAGGTTGTTCGAGATGATAGTCGCGGACTGGCAGAATCTGAAAATCGTTCCGGAGTCCATAACCTTCCTCGAAGAGAGGCTCAACTTTATTCTTCAGGATGATCAACTCACCCCCGAGGAGTATTCGCAGGTCATCGAGACTCTCACGAACGCCACAAGGAAGTCGCGGTCACGTAATGTGAAAATCCCATATTCGGTTCTTCTTGCACTCTGGAAGGACTATTCACTTCCCTGGGAAACGAAGATCATCGACATGGTGCTTCTGAAGAACGATGTCCCGGAAAACAATTACAGGCACTTTGACATCTGGGCGTTGACACCATCCGGAATCATCAGATGGGACAGGATCAGTGCCTGGAAGTCGTCGCTCGAAGCAGTCCCCAAGAAGAGAGATAAGCTGCCGGGTTTGATCGCGGCATATACCGGAGTGACCGATGAGGACAGGCTGGCTTCTCTGATGACGCAAGTGGCATCGTCCAACTACGGTATTTCCAAGGGCCAGGTTGAGGAAATGGTTGCGACAATTGAAGCGAATTTCACTGACGACTATGTCGCTACCGAAATGTTCAACACAGATCTGAGTGAGTTTGTCAACCGGTTTCAGGATATGACTCTGGACCCGGATCGCTTCTCGGCTTTCGTGGAATCGTATCAGAATGCGATGGGCGACGGCACCCTTGCCAAAGAGGAACTCGAGCGGCTGGAGTTCGCATTGCACGGCGCACATGTCGGCTATCTGCCTGTGACAGTTCATCTCGCGTATTCGCTTACCTTTGGCTCCGAACCGACATGTCTTGCAGCTACCGAGAAACTGTTGTGGGTCGGCACCGACGATGGCCTGTATCTTTTCAATGGACGAGCGTGGCAAAGATATACGACAGAGGATGGACTGCCGTCGAACAAGATCAATGCGCTGTCGGTTTTTGACAAAAACCGTCTCTGGGCCGCGACAGGGAAAGGAGTGGCTTACTACTACAAAGGCAAGTGGACGACATATCCCGCTGAGACCGGACTGGAACAGATTGAATTCACGCAAGTATACGGATATTCACGCGAGAAGGCCTGGGCTGCCGCCGAGAACAAGCTGTTCTTTTTCAACGGCACGACCTGGCGGTCCGATTTCACATACACCGCTGTGGTCAATGACACTTTGAGTCGAATTGTGCGTGAGTTTACGGGCGTTTATGATTACCAGTATATCGGCGAAGCGGTAAAGGAGATCAAAGCTAAGAACGGTCTTCAGACTGATTATCCGGAAGCTGGCACTGAGATAATGATCCCATTCGAATACGCCTTCCGTCATCCGATCACGTCGATGCTATACAACAACAATAGCAAGAATCTTTGGGTTGGGACGACTCATGGGTTGAAGATATTCGCGGACGGTCGGTTTAAGGTCTTTGGTTACAAAAAGTACACCGCTTCCGAGGATATGACGCTGACCGAGGCCGTCCAGGACTTTGACGGAGAGGCAGGCTCCAGCAAGGTCGAACAGTTGGCGGCGTTGATCAAGTCGTACAATTACATCGAAGGTGACGGAATCTCCGCCAATCAGACCGTATATGTGTATGCGAATCCGCTCGGCAGTCACATCTACTCGATGGTGTCGACCGGTGACGACATATTCGTGGCAACGAATTTCGGCACAGTGAAATACTCCGGGGAGACTTTTTCGAGATATTACCATAACAACCTCGAACGGGAGAAGACAGTCAGTATCCGATCAAGTGCCGGTGATGTCTGGTATGCCACTCCTCAGAAAGTTGTGATCTATGCACATGCGAAGACGGAAATAACCCTCATGCATGCGAAGTGGTTGCCCGAACTTGCTCCGGATCTGTATTTCGAGTATATCTCGTATGTGCATCACCTTGGGGATGAGTGGGGAACGATTGGACTGAATGCGACCTTCCTCTCCTACGGTGACATAGCACGGACGACAGAGTTCAGCTCTGCGGTCATTGACACATTTCATTCGTTTGACGGCGCACTGGCACTTACGTACGGAGCAACCGTTTCGCGGAATCTTGCTGTTGGTGTGACCGCTAAAGTGATCTACTCACGTCTCGCGGATCAGGGTGCCGGGGCGGAGCTCGGTGAGGGCAACGCCACGGCGTTTGCAGTGGACGTTGGGGTTTTGTACAGGACGCCTTTCAAGAAGCTGACTCTGGGTGCGTCTCTCACAAACCTCGGCCCGAATGTTGCCTATATCGACGCAGCCCAATCAGATCCGCTGCCGAGAAATCTTGCGGTTGGCCTGGCGTATGATCTCTTCAAGAATCCATACAACAAGCTGACACTAGTCGGTGAGGTCAACAAGATGCTCACCGATCTCGACGATGGCTTCTCCGAAGAGATGAAAGAAGCAATCGAGAACGTCGGGTTTGAGTACTGGTACGGGTCGTTTATCGCTCTGAGAGCCGGTTATGTGAACGACGATGTTGGACAAGTTAACACATTCACGGTAGGTGCCGGGCTGCAGTACAGACAGCTAAGGTTTGACTTCGCTTACATACCGTCGTCGGAGACGGTCCCTCTGGCCAATACGCTGAGGGTATCGCTCACCGGCAGGCTGTAGGCCGCGCTTGGCAGGACATGGATATGTCTCGACTAATGATATTAAGGAATGCAGCGCTGGTTCTCGTGATGCTGATTGCGGCTATCCCGACACTGTCGCATGCAGATGTGCTCACTATACATGGCAGGGAGAGGATTGAGGTCGATCGGGAAACCGGCACACAGGCATCAGAGGGCTTCAGGAGTGCCGTCTCTCGGAAGAATCTTCTCGGAGTATCACGCAAATCGCCCCTGTCGCTGCCCGACATTGCTCTCAGCACAACAGACGTTGTTGAAATCAACATCTGTGCAATCCGCGTTCAGTTTCAGAAGGAAGAGCCGGATGATCCGAACACTACCGGACTCGGTCAATTCGACATGCGCTCACAGGAAAGCTTCGTGAAAGAGGAGAGACACCCTATCGATATGTCGCCGCATGGCAGATCGTACTTCGAATCGCATCTTCGTGCTCTCCATGAGTACTGGAATGTAGTCTCACAGGGTCGGATAAGGCTCACGTATCGTGTATTTCCATCGGGAGAGGATTCTGTCTATACACTTAGCAATCAAATGGGGCATTACGGTGCTCAGCCACCTGAGTTTGGACTCGGTGAGTTTTTCGTTGAGTCGTTTGACAGTGCCGATAACGACCCAGAGATCAATTTCGCCGAATACGATGCTTTCATGGTGTTCCACGCAGGTGTAGACCAGCAGAATGACATTGGTTATCCGCCGACGCCGTACGACCTTTACACGGGGTTTATCAGGCTCGGCCCGACACTTATTGTTGATGACTCTATTCGCATCACAGAGGGTGTGATGATGCCTGAAGCGGCCAGTCAGGACAATCGGGTTATCGCGCTCAACGGTGTCTTCGCTCACGAATTCGGACATCAGCTTGGACTTGTAGATCTTTACGATACCCGGACATGGATGACGCAGGTGGGAGATTTCTCGCTCCACGACAATCAGGGTCGAGGCACTGCCGCAGATCTCGGTTTCGAGAGATCACGGCTCGTGTCTGATGTGCTTCCCGTGTTTCCGGATGCGTGGTCGAGAGCCTATCTTGGATTTGCAGAGGTTCATGAAGTCTCCGATGTCAGGAATCAGGAGGTGTGGGCCGCTGAGTTGGAAACTGATCGACCTCAGATACTGAAGGTCCCGATAAGCGATCATGAGTACTTTCTCATAGAGAATCGGCAGATCGACTCAGACCGAGATGATAGCACGAATCTTCGAATCGACAGCCTTACCGGTGTGATCCTTGGTCCCGCCCCGACCGACACGGTCGTCGATAAGCGGTATCTCACGCGTGACTATGATTTCTTCCTGCCCGGCTCAGGGATACTCATCTGGCATGTCGATGAAACCCGCGCTTATCTCGACTACACGAATAACGGGCAATCGAATTTCTTAGATAATACTTTGCAGTGGTACAATTTCTATCCTTGTCTGATTCCAAATGAGTTCGACCTGTGCATAGATTCTATTCAGTGGGAGAACAGGAGATTCCTCTCGGTCGTCGAGGCGGATGGCATAATCGACTTTGGCGGTAATTACAGGACAGGTTTCGGGACTCAGGAGGATTATTTCTACAGAGGTCATAATGATGCATTCGGCCCAACCACGAACCCATCTTCCCGATCTAATTCCGGTGCATACACCGGCATAAGAATATATGATATATCTGCTATCGACACGATTATGACGCTGAGCGTTCAACACCAATCGAGGGTCGATGGATTCCCGAAGTTTGTCAACAACTCAAGGTTCCCTCCCGTGCTCATCCATCTTGACCGAGACGGAGACCGCGACGGGAAAGAGGAGATTTTCATATCTGGTGAGAAACATATTATTGCAATGCACGCCGATGGCTCACCGATTATCGCCCCGCTTGCGGGTGAGGAGATACTCGATTCGACCTTTGTACTGTATAGCGATACAGCGAGCGGCGGTCTGGGTGATGTCGTCGCACCGGACGGGAGCGTGATCAAGGGCGGAAGCTACATTGTCGATACGCTGCGTTCGATCGCTTCGGTCGGTGAAGTAGAAACTATCACGACCCCGCCTCTTGTTGCTGACGTGGACAACGATGGGATATTTGAGGTCGCCGTCGGGACAGACTTCGGCAAATTGTATATCTGGAAAATCACCGATGACGACGAAGACGGGAGGGCAGATTTCATGTCTGTATTTCAATCCTCCGGGGATCAGATTATAGCAGGGCCGGTTGGTCTCGGTCGGAGCGGTGGCGGAAACTACATGTTCTTCAGTGATGGAGATAGTGTCGTGCGGTGGGACGGTGAACAGGACAGCCCCACCTGGACGAATGGGCTGCGCGACGCGTCTCATTTTTCTGTCGACGACGATGCCAGTGAGGTCTATCTCGTTGCATTGAAGGAAGGGAGCGAAGCCTCTTACGTGCTGATGAGATTCGGGAGAATCGGCGAATACCTGTATGATCTCGGAGAGGTTGAGGTCGTTGGTTTTACGGCCGCAGATCTTGATGGAGAATACGGTACCGACTTCGTCGTG
>DAOVLC010000252.1 GCA_030631455.1 Candidatus Zixiibacteriota bacterium | reverse complement strand
TTATCCCTGCGGCACAATCAGCTTCCCGCTCGCGGTCGTCGACCGAACCTTGTGTGCCCATCTCGCCTCTGGTCAGATCGAGCGCACCGATCTTGTAGCCGAGATCATGCAGCTTGATCATCAGGCCGCCGCTCGTGATTTCGATGTCATCTCTGTGCGCCGCAATCGCGAGCGCGTCAAGTTTCAAATCCGGCATTATCTATCAATTCCCTTCGGCGCGGTACTATTTCGCGAGTATCTCTTCATAGTAATCCTCATATTGCTTCACTATCATATCCTGCTGGAAGCGATCAACGACCGACTTTCGCGCGTATTCCGAGAAGCGTTTATGCTTCTCCGGATTAGACAATAGCTCAAGCCCCTTCTTCGCCATGGTCTCTGTGTCACCAAGTGGGAGCGTATATCCCGACTTGCCGTTATCGACCAACTCCGGTATACCTGTGTGCGATGTTCCAATCACCGGCACGCC
Organism: Candidatus Zixiibacteriota bacterium; assembly: GCA_030631455.1. Taxonomy (GTDB): domain Bacteria; phylum Zixibacteria; class MSB-5A5; order JAABVY01; family JAHJOQ01; genus DAOVLC01. The sequence goes on along the minus strand of DAOVLC010000252.1, from coordinate 3,591 downwards.
ACAAGCCAGCGCCTCCAGCGCAGCAAGGCCGAAGCTCTCATGCTCCGACGGCAGAAGCAGCAGATCGCCGATCGGGAGAATATGTTCGATATTCTCCTGATTGCCGAGGAAAACGACATCATCCTTGAGGTGATACTGCGCCACCAGCTCCCTCGCACTAGCCAGCTCGGGACCTTCTCCGATCATGAGCAGCTTCGACGACGTGCCTGAGCGAATCAGTCTGAATGTATCAACAACGTCCCCGATCCGCTTGAGCGGCCTGAAATTCGACACGTGCATCACGATCTTCTCGCCGTTTGGTGCGATGTTCCGCCTGAACTCGCATGATCCATCCGGTTTGTACCTGTCGGTATCGACGAAGTTATATATCACTCTCGTATCGACGCATACATCAAACTCGCGGCACATCTCCTCCTTCAGATAATTAGAGACGCAAGTGACGCCATCGGATGCTTCAATTGAGAATTTGGTTATTTCGTAGAATGACTTATCTGATCCGACGAGAGTAATATCGGTACCATGCAGAGTGGTAATGATCTTAGGGGCACCGTCTCCGAGCATAACACGCGCGAGATAACAGCACGTCGCATGAGGGATAGCGTAATGCGCATGAAGAAGATCGAGCTTCCATGTTTTCGCGACCTCCGCGAGTTTGGCGGCAAGTGCGAGCGTGTAAGGCGGATATTTGAATAACGGATAGACCGATACTTCGACCTGGTGATAGTATAGATTCTCGAGGAAGCGGTCTACTCTTACGGGTAATTCGTAACTCACAAGGTGTACCTGATGCCCGCGTTCGGCAAGCGCTATTCCAAGCTCGGATGCTACGACACCTGAGCCGCCGGTCACCGGATGACATGTTATGCCTATTCTCATTCTAATATGCCCTTACAAGCGTATCACCTGGTGTTCGTACGTTTCGTCGTCAAGTTTGTTACATATCGTATCAACGATTGCAGGCCCATACTTGTTGGCGAAGTATATAAGATTGTAATGCCTCTCCTGGAGAGATTGTTCCGGAAAGAGGTGTTCCGCGAGTCGTCGGAACTTCTGCGAGAAACCATCGTGAGCTTTCCGATGCGCTTTCAAAACCTTGCTCCTGAACGAATTCAGCTCATAATCGATTTTCTTGCGAGTCTGCTCGAAAGTTTTCACAAGCCCACTGTCAGATTCGATAACGTCCCGCATTTTCTCGATTTCGGCTATTGAATGAATCTGACTCTCCTCGAGTAACGCGTCAATATCTTTCGGGAATCTCGCATCGAGAATCGATGTCAAGTAAGCTTCCCGGCTGCTGTATGAAGGCAAGCGGGACAGCTCGATGCCGTGTTCTTCAATGAAGCTTGCCCAACGACTCTCGATTATCGTCGCGGAAAGCCGAGGATGCACGATGGGAGGAACGACATCGAAAATCGAGAATAGCCCCTTGACCTGTGCAGTGTATGCGATTTCCGCAGGTCCGCCAACGAACGCGACCGAGGGAAACAGCTTCGACTGAACAACCATACGCAACAGGGCGTTAGGCGAAAAAGAATCAGGCGCCTTTTCAATCGACGCCAGGAGTTCTTCCCGCGAATATTCTCGATCGGTTCCGTCGACATAGAAACGCTCGTCTCGATATCCGATTCTGCTCCGTTTATCTTCGCACATAAACAGGTTGGTGTACTGCTCCGGTCGCGTTACCTGCAGGTGATACCCGGCATCAAGGAGCGATTTGTCTGTATCTTTGATCGACTCACGCGTTGCCTCAAAGTCACTGACTTCTTGTTTGAACACATCCTTAGTCAGCAATCTCAATCTGGCGTCGGCTGGATTCACGACTATCAAGCCATGTTTCCCGAGATGGCGCAGCAGAAGGCGCGCGAATGAGGCAAAGATCATACACTCTTCAGAATAACACGATTTCAGAAGATCGACTAACTGGCTTTTGAAGTCAGTGTCGGTGAGCGCGTCTGACACACTGTCCAGAAAGCCGCGGATAGAAACATCCAGCGAAACAGAGGCCATCGGCTTGCCTTCAATCGACTCGATTGGTTCGTAACTTATCTTCTCGAGTTTCCCTTCCTTAGTCGGCAGGAGAACATGATCGACCTCAGCCAGATCATGATCGTCGGTTGCTAGCCAGAATACGGGAACGACCGGATGCTCAAGAAGGTCGGACAGCTTTCGAGCGAGTTTGATGACCGAGATCGTTTTGTAGAGTGAGATGACCGGCCCGCCAAGCAGTCCTACCTGTTGGCCGGTGATTGCACAAAGAGCATTATGGTTCTGTATCAGGTCTATATTACTGAGTGTTTCGTCCGGTGCTCCGAACTCCTGATTCTGTGCGGCAAGTATACGACCAAGCTCAGACCTGCTAAAATCATCCCTCAGAAGTTGATCTGCTGTCTGTTTGTATCCGTCCGGATCACGAAAGTCACTACCAAGCCATGGAGCCATAGCTCCCGGACTATAAATGAAATCCTTGAACAGCTTGCTCGTTGAAGGTAAGTCGCTAAACCGTATCCGGAATGTTTTCAACTCTCTTGTCCTTCTTTCGGGCACCCGACAACCAGTTTCCTATGTCATCGACGACAGTATAAACTACGGGAACTACGACCAAAGTCAAGAAGGTTGATGATAGAAGTCCTCCGATTACAACTCGTGCAATGGGCGCGCGCAATTCGGCGCCGGGACCGAGTCCGAGAGCGAGCGGAAGAACACCGAACACCATGGAGAGCGTTGTCATCATAATTGGGCGGAACCTGATCGGCCCGGCTTCGAGAAGAGCATCGGTACGTGACAGGCCCCGTGCCCGTCCCTGCTTGGCAAAATCTACAAGCAGGATAGCGTTCTTTGTGACAAGCCCCATCAGCATTATGACTCCTATGAGTGACATTATTGAAATCGAACTGCCGAACACCAGCAGCCCGAGAAAGGCGCCGACCAGCGACAGTGGCAGGGATGCCATGATCGAGACAGGATCGAGAAAATGATTGAATTGCGAAGCCAGCAACAAGTATATGAAGATGATAGCGAGAAACAGTGCTTCGAAGATGTACCCGAACGCTTCCTTCTGGTATTCGCCTTCACCGACAGGGGCAATGCCGTAGCCTGGCGGAAGATCGAGCTTCGCGTACTCAGCTTCTATGTCCTCCCTGACGTTACCGGAGAATCTGCCCTGAGCATTTGCCGTAACCCGATATTCGCGCTTCCTGTCGAAACGGGTCTTCTCGGTCGGACCGCCCCACTTGCTGAATTTCGCGACTCTCGATAGAGGCACCTGAAAATCGTCCACATCGTCTATTTCCTTACTCGATGGAATAAGGAAGTTCTTGAGCGAGGAAGAGATGCTGCGCTGAGACTCCTCCAATCGGAGGCGGATATCGTATTCGTCCTCGCCGTCCCTGTATCTTGAGACCACATCGCCCTCGACAAGAAGTCTGACGGCCGACCCGATCTGCATCATATTAAGACCGAGATCAGCGACCTTGTTCCTGTCGACATTGATACGTATCTCCGGCGTACCCTTGGACAGTGTATTGCCTATATCAACAGCGCCCGGTGTTGATCTGACGATTTCTTCCAATGCCTGCGTGAAGAGGATAAGTT
>DAOVLC010000240.1 GCA_030631455.1 Candidatus Zixiibacteriota bacterium | reverse complement strand
GATCTCGCCGGGCTTCTGACCAATCTCAAGGAGCGCGAGATTCTATTCGTCGATGAAATCCACAGGCTGAGTCGAGTTGTCGAGGAGTATCTCTATCCTGCCATGGAGGATTACTCTCTTGACATCATGATCGACAAGGGGCCTGCCGCAAGATCTGTGAAACTTCCGCTCAAGAAATTCACACTTGTTGGCGCGACGACACGTGCGGGTCTGTTGACCTCTCCCCTGCGCGACCGTTTCGGTGTGGTCGGCAGGCTCAATTACTACAATCCCGAGGATCTGCAGAAGATCATCCTTCGCTCGGCTCGTATACTCGATGTCGAAATCGATTCTGGCGGCGCATTCGAAATCGCCCGCAGATCACGTGGTACTCCCCGCGTTGCCAATCGGCTGCTTCGCCGCGTGCGGGACTTCGCGCAGGTCGGTGGCGACAAGGTGGTCAACGCAGCCAACGCTAAAGATGCTCTGATCCGTCTCGATGTCGATGATCTCGGTCTGGACGAAATGGACAAACGCATTCTCGATGCGATAATAGGCAAGTTCAGAGGCGGCCCGGTCGGCATATCGACCGTCGCGGTGGCTGTCGCCGAAGAGCCGGGAACAATCGAGGAAGTCTACGAGCCGTTTCTAATTCAGGAAGGGCTTCTACAGCGAACTCCACGAGGCCGTGTAGCGACTCAGAAGGCCTTCAAGCACTTGGGAATAGCTCAGGAGACAGATTCCTCGCAGGGAAAGCTCTTTTGAGATACCGTGAAAATACTGGTACATATATGCTGCGGACCGTGCGCCGTGTATCCATTCGATGAGCTGACAAGAGCTGGTCACGAGCCTACCGGTTTCTGGTATAACCCAAACATTCACCCGTACAGAGAATACAAACAACGCCTCGATGCCCTGAAGGAATTCGAGAAAGCAAGCGGTCTGGACGTTGTCTACGTCGATAGCTATGACCTCGAAGAGCATCTGAGGCGGGTGATGTCCGATCTCGAAAGGCGCTGCTGGCACTGTTTCGATCTGCGGCTGACGAAAACCGCCGAATATGCGCGCGAAAACGGATTCGACGCATTCACTACAACACTGCTCGTATCGCCATACCAGAATCATGAGTTCATCATGGATGTAGGAGCCAAGCTCGAAAAGGAATATGGTGTGGAATTTTACGGCACCGATTTCTCTCCCGGATTCCGCGAAGGCAAGCAGAAGGCTCACGACATGGGACTCTACATGCAGAAATACTGTGGCTGTATTTTCTCCGAGCGTGATAGATACGAGAAGAAGCGATGACACCATTCTCCTCCCCGGGCAAGATTCTTATCCCTGGTCGAACATGAAAGTTTCCGATTTCGATTACGATCTGCCGCCGGATTTCATCGCGCGCTATCCTGCAGAGACGCGAACCGGTTCGAAGCTGCTCGTCTTTAACAGGTCGGATGGTACTATCAGCCACATGCATTTCCATTCGCTCGCAGAATACCTCGATGAGGGGCACGCGCTGATTGTCAATGATTCAAAGGTCTTCAAAGCGCGGCTGATCGGCAACAAAGATGTGACAGGTGGAGAGGTGGAATTTCTATGCCTACATGCTGTTTCAGACAGAACGTGGAAGGTACTCTGTCGCCCGGCAAGACGGATCAAATGCGGCATTAAGGTTCATTTTGGTGACTACGGAAATGCTTTGGTTGTCGAGGAGCTTGACGGAGCCGAGCGAATAGTCGAGTTCTCGGATGATCCATTAGTGATTTGTGAAAATGCGGGGCAATTACCATTGCCGCCATATATAAAGCGGCAGGCTGAGGAATCCGATCTTCAGAGATACCAGACCGTGTATAGCGATCCTGTCGGCTCGGTCGCAGCTCCGACGGCGGGCCTGCATTTCACCGATGGACTGCTCGATGCGATTCGGCACAAGGGGGTGGAGATAGTCAAACTGACGCTTCATATCGGATGGGGAACATTCCGACCGGTCGCTGTCGAAGAAGTGAGAAAACACAGTGTCGAACAGGAGTGGTACTCGGTCGACCGGCAGACAGCGGACTCTCTGCGGAGACTGCATGAGGCCGGCAAGACCTTGGTCGTAGTCGGAACCACGACGACAAGGGCGCTCGAAAGCTGGTGGCGAGATACATCCGCTAGGCTGGGACCGTCATCAGGCTGGACCGATCTGTTCATTTATCCGCCGTATCGCTTTAATCTGGTTGACAAACTGGTCACGAACTTCCATCTTCCGAAGTCGAGTCTGCTGATGCTGGTTTCGGCGTTCGCGAGTCGCGAGAGCATTCTCGATTGTTACAGGGAGGCGGTAGACAGGCATTATCGGTTTTATAGTTATGGCGATGCGATGTTAATCTTATGAAGACAACGGCGATAATAGTTGCGGCAGGGAAAAGCGAAAGACTTCCCGGCGCTGTCCCGAAGCAGTTTCAACCCGTGGCGGGGCGGCCGGTGCTCGCGCACACGCTCCGCAAGTTCGATCTGTGCCCCGATGTTACCGACATATTGCTTGTGGTGGCAGAGGAATATCTTCCCTATGCCTCGGAAGCCGTAGTCGACAGATTCGAAATCAAGAAAGTCGCTCGAATTATAACGGGTGGCGAATCACGCTTCGAATCCGTATACAAAGGGCTGATGAGCCTGGACAAGAACTCAGAAATCGTCTTAGTGCATGATGGTGTCAGGCCGATGGTGTCGCCCGAGCTGATCTCGAACGGAATCTCCGCATGTGTGCACTGTGATGCGGTTGTGACGGCTCTTCCGGCCAGCGATACGGTGAAACGAGTCGAAGGAGACTATGTCCTTGCGACTCTCGACCGGAACAGACTCTATCTGGCACAGACGCCTCAGGTGTTCAGATATCAACTCTTGATTGATGCCTATTCGAAAGCCGCTGATGAGCAGATCCATTATACTGATGATGCCGCGGTGATCGAGGCGGCGGGATGTAAAGTCAAGATCATCAGAGGCGATGAGAACAACATCAAGATCACAACTCCGCGCGATCTCGATCTGATGCGCTATCTTCTGACTGTTGAAGAGGAGAATGCTGATGCCGGAGATTAGGGTCGGTTACGGATTCGATGCACATAGACTGGTCGAGGGCAGGAAGTTGGTAATCGGCGGTATCGAAATCGATTTTCCGCTCGGTCTAAAAGGTCATTCCGATGCCGATGTCCTCTCTCACGCAGTTATCGACGCGCTCCTCGGCGCTGCGAGGCTCGGTGATATCGGTGAGAACTTTCCCCCTACCGATCCGAAGTACGAAGACATATCAAGCCTCAGCCTGCTAGAGTTAGTCAAGATCAAGCTCGCAAACACGGGATATCAGATATCGAATATCGATGCGACTGTCATCTGCGACAAGCCTGTGCTCGGTGATCTGAAAGAGCTAATGGCACAGAATATGGCCGCAGAGCTCGAAATAGACCCATGGCAGATTTCGGTTAAGGCAACCACAACTGAGGGTCTTGGTTTCACCGGCGAAGGAAAAGGAATCGCAGCTTCGGCCATTGCTCTTATTACAGAGGTGGTTTCCGAGGAAGAGGAAGAAGAAGCGGAGCCGGGCTACGAGGGTGAGTACGAAGATGAGTGAATTGATCTCGCCAGGACGAATCGACGAGGTTATCGCTTTAGTGACCAGTCACGGAGCAGGATGGATACTGGCATTCGTATTCTTCTCGATGTTCGTGGAGAATGTTTTCCCGCCATACCCCGGGGACACGGTCATTTTCGCTGCAGGGTTTATCAGTGGGTCCGATTCTCTAAGTCTCCCTCCGCTGATATTCGTATCGGTAGTGGGAAGCATTACGTCGATACTCGTGGTGTACCTGGTTGGGAGGAAATATGGCCGCGCGATGTTCGAGAAGAGAAAGCTGGGGTTCCTGCATCCTGAGAAGCTTCCCCGAATAGAGGGCTGGTATCGGAAATACGGTAACACCCTCTTGCTCGCCTCCCGGTTCCTCCCCGGAACTCGATTCCTTATTGTACTGACCGCGGGGATCGGAAAAGTCCCTATTGTACGCATGTCGGTTCTGTCCGGCATATCAGTGTTACTTTGGAATTCCATGGTGATACTCTCCGCCTACTATCTTCACAGCAACTGGGAAACAGTATACGCCGTATTCAGAACATACAACCACGTGATCATGATACTCATCGCGCTG
>DAOVLC010000215.1 GCA_030631455.1 Candidatus Zixiibacteriota bacterium | reverse complement strand
GAAAGACTCCGGTACGAATAAGATACTGCCGGTATGGAGACGCGCTTTTGCGCAACCGATGGATCAGGTTGCGTGACGAACGATCCTTGACCTTCCTCAGTTTTCGACTCGCCATATTACTTCAGATTGTAAAACGCCGCTTTGCCTGCAAACTTAGAGGAATCGCTTAGCTCTTCCTCGATTCGAAGCAACTGATTATACTTGGCAATCCTATCCGTGCGGCAACCGGACCCGGTCTTGATCTGTCCGGCCGAAGTTGCCACGACCACATCAGATATGGTAGTATCCTCCGTTTCGCCGGATCGGTGCGACACGACAGCAGTCATCCCGTTGTCTTTTGCCAGCGCTATTGTATCGAGTGTCTCGGTCAGAGTTCCGATCTGGTTCAGCTTTATCAAGATCGAATTAGCGGCCTTCATCTCGATACCTTTCGAGAGACGCTTCGGATTGGTCACGAATAGGTCGTCGCCGACAACCTGGACTCTGTCGCCGATTCGCTCGGTCAGCTTAACAAATCCATCCCAGTCATCCTCGGCGTGGCCGTCTTCAATCGAGATGATCGGGAAATCGCCTGCCAGACCGGCGTAGTAATCGACCATTTCGTCAGAGGACAACTTGCGGCCCTCACCAGCGAGATCGTATATTTTCGAGCCCTTATCGTAGAACTCACTGGCGGCCGGATCAAGCGCTATGAATACCTGCTCGCCTGCCTTGTAGCCAGCCTTTTCGATACCAGCCATTATGACTTCGATAGCCTCACGATTAGACTTCAGATTAGGGGCAAACCCGCCCTCATCGCCGACTGCTGTATTGTACCCCTTGGCCCTAAGCACTTTCTTCAGATTGTGAAATACCTCGATTCCGCACCGTAATGCTTCGGAGAAAGAATCGAAGCCAACAGGTACGATCATGAATTCCTGCAAGTCAACATTATTATCGGCATGTTTGCCGCCATTCAGGATATTCATCATCGGAACCGGTAGCACATGTGCATTCGAGCCGCCGAGATATCGATATAGCGGATGTCCCATGTAATCGGCCGCGGCCTTGGCGCACGCTAGTGATACGCCCAATATCGCGTTCGCGCCGAGCTTCTTCTTACCGTCTGTTCCATCAAGATCAATCAGATACTGATCGATGAGTCTCTGTTCGGTGACAGGAATAGACTCGTCAATAAGCGCCTGAGCGATTTCCTCGTTCACATTCTCGACCGCCTTGAGAACACCCCGACCCAAATACCTCTCCTTGTCGCCGTCGCGAAGTTCGTGAGCCTCGTACTCGCCTGTTGATGCCCCCGACGGGACAATCCCACGACCAAATGAGCCATCTGCTGTCAGCACATCGACTTCCACGGTAGGATTGCCACGTGAATCAAGGACTTCACGTCCATGTACGAATATTATCCGAGCCATATTCCCTGCCTCCAATCTCTCCCTGAGTTAGAGCAATATGCGACTCAAATCAACAACAACATTTGCCCACAGAAGATCCCATGGCAGTCGGCTATGTGGCCAATTAGCAACTATCATGTGTTTCACGTAACGTACGAAACGGCTCGGTCTTCCGCCACATACTGAACTCAGAATTAACCTTGACCCGGGGTCTTCTGGTGATTATTCTTACCAGTCGGAAGCTGATGTTTCAGAGTGCCACTATGAAAGGAGATATGATGTTTAGATCTATTATGACTCTGCTGGTGATTGCAGCTCTCGTCGGATGTTCGCAAAGCGACCTGCCGCAATCGACAACATCGACGTATACGCTCGATAACGGCATGACAGTGATTCTTAAAGAGAACCACTCGTCAGCGATGATTACGTCGGTCGTTTTCGTCAATGCAGGTGCGCGATATGAGAACGACGAGAACAACGGCGTCACCCATTTCCTCGAGCACCTTCTATTCGACGGCACTGAGAACAAAGACCGTATCATTCTCAACGAGATCGCCGAAATGTACGGCGGCTATATCAACGCGTTCACGCGGGAAGACCTGACCGCTTATATGATCCTGATGCCTGCAGAGTACATCGATATCGGCCTCGATGTCCAGTCCGATCAGCTATTCAATACGGTCATTCCCGAGCATGAGCTCGGCAAGGAGCGCAAGATCGTGATCGAGGAAATCAAGATGAGCGTTGATGATCCTGACTATCAGGCGGAGGAATTCACGAGAAAGACGATCTACGGCGGCACGCCATACGCCCGCGCGGTGCTCGGATCCGAGGAGATCATTTCCAGCATACCGCGCGAGCAGATACTCGATTACTACAAGACCTACTACATGCCGAACAACATGACCGCGCTGGTTATCGGCGATTTCGAACCCTCCGAGATGCTCGAAAAGATGAAGAAGTTCTACGGAGGATACCCTTCGAAGCCGCTCCCAGAATTCGACGTGGTTGATTTCTCGATTCCCCCCGGCAAGAACATACGGAGATCCGAACTCGCCGTGACAAGTATGTTCGTCGAACTGGCGATGAACGCACCGCATTACACCGACCCCGACTATTTCGCGTTCTATCTTCTGGCAGAATATCTCGGTTCCGGTGACATGTCTCCACTGAACAATGAATTGACCGGCGGCGAGAGTCCTCTTGCCGAGCGGGTCAGCGCATATTTGCAGACGCAGAAAGATTTTTCTCTATTCCAAATTTCGGCAACAACAGGCACGTCGGAAAATGCTGATCAGATAATCAGCGGCGTCGAAAATATTCTCGCAGACGCAGACAAGATCACACCGTCAGAGGAGGATCTCCGCAGTCTTGTTGTCTCGCTCAAGACTAGTGATATATACTATCAGGAGAGACTTCACATGTACGGCATCGTCGTCGCGCCGCTGATGGTTGCGACAGGATATGAGTTCCTCGAGAATCTCATGCCCAATCTCGAAAAAGTCACCACAACAGACATAAAGCGTATCGCCCAGAAATATTTCGCATCAGTATCATATGCCGGAACAGTAGTTACGCCATCTGACAAGGCTGCCGACGATTCCGGGATGCCCAAGAAACCAGGAATGATGGGAATGCCGCCTTCTACGATGGCTCAGACCGACCATACGGAGTCAGATGTCGAACGGAAGCCGTTCTCGTATGCTGATTACGAAAAGGAGATACTCCAGCCAACCGCTGTGAAGGAGCAGCGATCTCACAGCGAATTCATCAAGGAGACCCTCCCCAACGGTCTATCGGTCATAATAAAGAGCAATCGCGACAGCCGTGTGTTCGCAGTCAATATCATGGGCAAGAATCGCTCTGCCATGGAGCCTGACGGCAAAGAAGGCATCACCGATTTCGTCAATCGTATGATGGAGCAGGGCACGGGAACATATAGCCGTGAGGAGCTTGCATCACAGCTCGCATCGATTGGCGCAAACCTCACGCTGACCGACAACCCATATATTCCGTACGACGATCGATATACGACTCATCAGTACTCGTTCATCAAGTTCGTAACAATCGACGAGTTCACCGACAAGGGGCTTGCGCTGTTGTCAGACATGTTGACGAACGCCACATTCAATGATGAAGATGTGGAGCGAATCCGTCAGAAGAAGCTCAGTCTTCTGGGAAGGTCATCCGGGTCGACTCGCGAACAGTGCCGCCAGCTCTTCTACGAGGGGCTTTTCGGAGACGGGGCCTACTCCAAACCAATTATGGGTACGCCGCAGTCTGTTGCAGCAATCACACACGATGATCTGGTCGATCACTACCACAGGTTCTATTCTCCCGGGAATATTATCATGACCGTCTGTACGAACGATCCTGCTGACGTTGCTCTCGAGAAGATCACCGGCTACTTCGGAGAAATGCAGGCCGCCGATATATCTACTCCAAAGATCAAGAGTCCGCTCCGACCTTTGGACGTGACAATGCAGCATCTCCCTATGGAGAAAGAGCAAATATACATCTACATTGGCGGCCCAGTGCCCGGAATTGGGAATGCGGATGCCGCCTCGCTAAAGCTTGCCGGTTCGATTCTGTCGGACAGAATGGCTCTTCAGCTCCGCGAGAAGCAGGGATTGGCGTATAGTGTCGGCGCAGGTGTCTCCTTTGATCGCGATTTCGGATGGTATGTCGCGGCAATGGGCACCGGCTCCCAGAATTTCGAGGTCGCACGCGATGGAATGCTCAATGAGATCGAGAAACTGCAAACCGGCCCTGTCGATCCCGATGAACTGAAGAAGGCAAAGAACTCATTCTGGGGATCACATCTGATGAGAAATCTTTCGCGCATTAACCAGGCATACTACATGGGTGTCAACGAATACCTCGGTGTCGGGTACGATCATGGCAACAAGTGGGTAGCGCAGTTGCGCGAGGTTACGGCGGACGATGTGATCAGGGTTGCGAATGACTATTTCTCAACCAAGAATTACGTCCTGGCAACGGCGGGACTGAAGCCATAGCGACACTAATAGTATTTGACTATATCAACCATTTCTTTGACCGCTTTTTCATAT
>DAOVLC010000426.1 GCA_030631455.1 Candidatus Zixiibacteriota bacterium | reverse complement strand
GGTGAGATACTCGCCGACGGTTCGCTTGAGGCAACTCTGGAGCTACGTGCTGATGGCGCGATGGGCCGGTATCTTAGAAGAATTATCACATGGTATCCGCTTCACCACTTGGAACCGTATCTTGCCGAGATGCTGAGTGCCGTGAGTGACCGCGTCGAGATTCTGAGCTATGAGCACGGCGATATTCACGATTTCGACAACGGCATGTGGTGGAGAATCAGTTATCGTATTCCCGAATTGGCTCTGCCGGTCGATGGTGGTTACGAATTCAAGAGTCCGCTGATGCAGATCACGACAAACAGTAGGATTCTATTCAGACCGACAACCTACGACTGGCCGGAGGAGCGTGAAGATGACGTTTTCTTTTACTTCACACAGTTCCTGGATGGTTCCGAGACGCTGAGACTACCAAAGGGATACAAGATTGGCGAACCTCCCGAGAGCAAGAAGATCGATGAGACCTATGCGTATTTTAAAGGCGAAAGCGAGATGAGCGGAAGAGACTTTCTCATCAAACAGGCCGCCAAAATCAGACGTCGCCAGATACCACCCGATGGTTATGAAGGCTTCAGAAAAGCAATTGAAGAGGCTAAGGAGTATGCAGGCACCATCTTTCGCGCGGAAAAAGGAGGTGCGAAATGAGAGCCTTCACAAAGACTATTGCAGCAGTACTAGCGGCCATCTTTGTTATGGCATTTGGCATTCAGGATGGATACGCACAAATGTCAATCGACGGAGAGTTGAACATCGCCGAACTGATGACGATTGCGGAGAATGAGTTCGATCTATCCAATGAGGATGCTGTTCTTTTATATAATGGTAAGACCGTGACGTGGCAGCCGGATGGTCGGCTTGTCAACCATATTCATCGAATCATCTGGATCGGTACTGACATTGGAAGCGGCGAGTTCGGCGATCATCGAGTTCCGTATGATAGCTCCAACTGCACATTCGATGTTGAGACAATTCGCACATGGCGCGACGGTCAGTGGTGGGTGACAGGACCCACCGGTATCGTCGAGACGCTCCCTTACGCGGTCAACCACGCCTACGACTACACCAATATACGTGAAATGATGCTGCTCCACGACGGAATCGAGTCGCCCTGTATCCTTGAGGTTTCTTACACACTAGAAGACAAAACGCCATTTCGCAAAGGTGCAGATGGCCTGTGGCTCTTCATGCGGGACTATCCTGTTGTCCGTTCATTATTCAGTGTCAGCTTTCCGTTGCAGGGGCTGTGTAAAACTCACGCGTCCGAGGATGTCCCGGCTGCGACCGTCTTGGAAAGTGGTGGAACAGTCATGCATTCCTGGACTATGGGTCCGTTAGATGCACAACCTCAATCACACACAAACGACCCGGCATCGTATGTCCCGCATGTCTCCTGGTCAACATGGGATAGCTGGAGTGATTACGGGAATGAACTGCTCGGTGTTTTCGAATCTGCAATGGATGTTGATGATATGCTCTGGCACAGCCTCGACTCGCTAGTTGAAAAGGCGCGAACCGATGCAGAGAAGGCGGATCTCATTGCGGAGTTTGTCGAGCAGACTGTAAGATCAGTTGATTACCCCGAACGTTACTGGCTATGGTCACCGCGATTGGCTACGCGTACCTACTCGACAGCGTATGGACATGGTCTGGATCGAGCTGTGCTGGCAGCTTCTTTGTTCAGAGAGGCGGGCATGACGGTGATTCCTATGTTCGTATCGAACGGTTACGGCGATGTGAACGAAGGTGTGCCGACCCTTGCTCGGCTGGGTGGAATCGGAGTACGTGTGTCGAGTGGAAGCTTCGCAGGATACTACAATCCTGAGAGCGGGGATGTGGTGAGCAGTCCGTCTGGCTTATTTGGCCGGGCTGTCTGGCCTCTGGATGACAGCAATGGGCCAAAGCTGTTAACAGACGCCTTTGATAATGCAAGCTGTTTTGACATACGAATCGATCTGAAGTACGACTCAGAGAGCGAAAAGTTCATCGGAACCGGTTGTTTATCGGCAGATCGCTGTTTCAATCCGTTCGCGAAGATGCGCGGACTCTCAGATGAAGCCGAATCGTATCTAGGCTCACTTGTTTCGAGTATTATCGGCGGAGCGGATGTTGCGAACTATAATCCAAGCCGGTTTGATATTGAGAGAGTTGTCGTCGGGTTTGACCTGGAGCTGGAGAAGCCGGAGCTCGATGATGCTGATCGCATTCTGTTATTGCTCGGAGAGCCCTCGGACGGTATTGCAGGAATGCTTCCTGATGATGTCCGGCTTTTCCATCAGCAGCGCAACTCACCGGTTCGTCTCCCATCAAAGATGAGCCAAGAGATAGAGATCAGGCTGGATATGAAGGGGCTCGAGGCAGTATACCGACCCACTGATCGGACGGTCGACAACGGAGCCGGTAGCTTAGCCGTAACTGTTGAAGCAGACGATGATCGAATCACGATCGTGCGTGAACTCGTTCTAACGAAATCTGTCTATGAAGCAGAGGAGTGGCCTGATTTGCGGACTCTCATTC
>DAOVLC010000300.1 GCA_030631455.1 Candidatus Zixiibacteriota bacterium | reverse complement strand
ACATTCGAGTCGTCTATCTTCATGCATCCTCCAATAGAGTACACCACTTCATAAGCCGCTTAAGCCCACAGAGCTCGCAGCTCATGGAGCCAGCACTATCGGCTTCCGCTTAACGTAAAGACGCAGAAAAGTGTCCGCCTCCATGATGCCGGTCAGGATATCCTTCTCGGACACAGCGAGATTCGTGTACGCGTAGTCTCCTATCTTCTCGCTCTTCTTCAGCCCCATGTATGTGTAGAGTGTCGGATCGTTCTCCCATTTGGCAAGAATGACCGCCGCCTGCTTTATCGCCTCTGGTACCGCTACGCTCTCGCCCATCGTGCCTATGACCCAGATGTTATTGTAGCCGCGGGGGAAAAGCCCTTCTGTTATATCAGCGGCTATGGCTGCTATTCCAGCGGTCAGCACTCCCACATTGTCGAAATAGATAGATGAGGATGCGGCCCCCCAATTCCCTAGATAAAGTTTGTAATTTACGAAATCCGGGTGGCTTGTGAAATCGAGCGAATAGTCAGTCCAGGCTAATACATTTGGAAGCTTGACGTAAACTTGGCCAGCCGTCCAGGTCCCATCAGCCTTCAGGGACACATTAAGGACGCTGTTCCACAGCATGAATTCAGCGTGCTTTGCCGCTGCGGAATTCAGGTATTTGAATGCCAGCCTGTAGCTCCTGTTTCTTCGAAGCGAGAAATCCTGTTCTATCCCGGCCTGGCTGGGTACCGCATCGATATCCATCCGTACGCAGTAGTTTCCGACCTGCACCTGAACCGTATCCCGGTTGATTGTCGAGGCGCCAGCAATTGTCTCTACCCAATAGTAAAGATCAGTCGTAGGCGCGGCCACTTTCCAATTGAAAAAATCGCCGTCATGTATGGCATTCGCTCCCCACATGCTGTCGCCGATGCAGGGATCAAGATAAATACTGTTTACATCCCACGTGTACCAGGATGAATCAAGCTCGACGCACGAGATATAGACATTCGTCACAGTCAGGATATCTGTTTCAAGCGGAATGAAAAGGCGGTTCTTGTTGTTGCCGTTGAGTTTAATGTCGAATGCTTCGCCGCCCCATTTAGTCTCTGTGACTTTGTCGATTATCTGCTCGACCTTATCGATTATCTCCTTCTGCTCTTCTTCGCTTATCCCAGAAGGCCAGTTATCGACATGACCAGCGCACAGATAGTATCCACAGACGTCGCCTGATATATATTCCATCGCTCATCTCTCTCCCCAACTCAAGTCTATTCTATAACTCTGAGTTGGCAACATTTGATGTAATCCACAGACAGTGCAATCGACTCTCCTGCGCCTTGCCTGATGCCGAATCCGAGTCCGAGCTCTGCCGCCATGGGGATATTGTCCGTCTTCGTGCCTGTCGCAAGTATTGTCTGCGGGAAATCGCCGTCCTGTATGATGAAATACCGGAGCGTTGCTACTCCGTCCCAGTGTATGCCCAGCCTGTACCAGGTATTCCAGTTGACAGGTTGGTAGAGGTTATCCATGTTCGTTGAGATGCCGCCGTTGGATGTGCCGAATTCGAAGTCCCAGTCAGTCGCATCCTTGTGTATCGCCACCCAATTCGTGGGTAGCGCAAACCATTGATGGTCCTCGACGAGCCCGAACCAGAAATCAGGGCTTCTAGCAGGTCCTATTAGTCCGCTGGGGCTGATAATTCTCATCCGTATCTCTGCGTAGAGCGGATAGCATGCCGCAAGCTTCCAGCATTCGCACATCTGCGTCAACTCTCCGCTGTCATCCTCATCGCCACCCGTAGTCATAGAAAGGACACCGTTGACTTGATCAGTACAACCAGGCCCCGTTACGCCAGAACCTGCTGGACTCTGATGGAGATACCATATGAAATTGGTATCGGGATAATTGCAGAAATCGTCAACGAATCTGTGTGAGTCGATCGGGTCGATAATATTCTTGAGGAACCGCAATTTATGAGCGTTGATATGAGTGTTCGCCATAAAAGGCGAGCGCCAGATCTGCTCTTCCTGATGCGAGCCTATGTCAGTCTTCGGGTATTGTAACGGGTCGTGAGTCATTTTTCACCACCCGTTCCTTATGTCTCGATAACTCTTAATTGCGCACTCTTCACGTAATCGACTGCAAGGGTCTTATAGTCGTCTTCGCCTGCTTCTATCCCGAAACCGAACGACAGCTCAGTGGTCGGCAGATTAGTTGTATGCGATCCCGTGGCGAGAACAGTCTGCGGAAAGTTTCCGTCCTGCATCAAGAAATACCTGATCGTACCGTTGCCATCCCAGTGGATTCCGAGCCTGTACCATACGACCTGAACCAACGTGGCTATGCCGGTTGTGGCTGTCTGCGCTCCAGCAAGCCTGGTTTCGAAATTTAGTGCTGCACTGCCGTCGGCCTTGTAGAAAACAGCCGTATTTTGCGGCGGTGTCACGCCGAACCAGGTATGGCCCTGTATGTATCCGAACCAGAAAGCGCATTGCAAAACATCGTCCAGGTGAAAGCGAATCTCTCCGTAGCTTGGATAGCAATTAACGAACTTCCAGCATTCGCAGCGTTGGGTAAGCTCTGACCGATCACCTTCGTCATTTTCTGTAACCAACTCCAGTACACCGTTGACCATATCAACGCAGCATTTTGTTAATGCACCTGATGCGCCCGGATATTCCACCCATTCCCATATGAATGTGGTGTCCACGCAGTTGCAGAAGTCATCCTCAAAGCGGTGGCAGTCCATGATGTCTACAACATCCTTTAGCCAACGCTGTTTGTGGGCGTTGATGTGGATGTTGAACATCTCATGATCGCGCCAGATCTGCTCCGGCTGATGGGTTCCGACGCAAGTTTTCGGGAACTTGTCATATGCTTGTCCCATGTTTATCCTCCAAAATTTGAATTAGGTCGACCTTCCGCATTCGGAAGACGCCTTTTATCCCCTTCTCCGCGGCAATCGCGCGCAGCTCATTTATACGGTATCCGCTGTAGTCAACCATGGGTCGCAGCGGAACCGGAGCCTCCGGCCGGCTGGGCTCTAAGATCTCAAACCCGAGCTTATCAGACTGCTCGAATACTTTGAAATCATCCAGCACGCCTTTGTTATCAATATCGAAAGGCATAAGCCTCTCGAGATAGATATTGCCTATACGAGTCGGGAATGTCTTCCGGCCGTATCCGTAGTTAGTGACTCTAGCTAGCATCGTCAGCACTTGTGGGTCAGACAGACTGTGAGCACGCAGGCATTTACATTTTCGATCGCAAGTGCAACTTTCATTGTATAGAAGTAGTAGGTCGCCTCATCTGAGGCTGAACGGTGTGGTTCCATCTTGATATCTTTCTGCATTCCAACGATAAGATTGCCTTTCGGGATGAGCAGCACATCAGTATAAACGCCGGCACCTATAATTCCGTAGTAGTCGCGAGGAAGCGCATCAGTACCGAGATTGACGGGCATTAAAGGAGCATCAATAATAGGAACGCGTCCGTATTGT
>DAOVLC010000228.1 GCA_030631455.1 Candidatus Zixiibacteriota bacterium | reverse complement strand
GGATAGCTATGATTTCTTTCGAACTTCCAGCAACATTCTATGCGAACTAAGTCATTAAGTCAAGTGCAAAAATCTACCATAGGAAGCGTGGGAGATATTGGAAAATCGGGCGGAATTGCTTATCTTTAGCTGCCATCTTTCGATGAGATCGTGTGAGTTATGAGTAAGGCATCATTACATACACTTGGCTGCCGTCTCAATCAGGCGGAGACCGCTATAATCGCCAAGACGCTTTCTGACAGCGGCTTCGAGATTGTCGAGTGGGGCGAGCCTGCCGATCTGACCGTGATAAATACATGCACCGTCACCGAGCAGGCCGATTCGAAATGCCGTCAGGCTGTCAGGCAGGCGATTCGCAAGAACCCGAATGCGTATGTTGCGGTTGTGGGCTGCTACTCGCAGATAGCAGCCGAGACGATCAGCAAGATCAAAGGCGTCGACCTGATCGTCGGCAATGAACACAAGCTCCGCGTTGTCGATTACCTCGATGGACTCAAGAAAGCCGACACGCCCGTCATCATCCATTCCAGCAAGATATCCAGAGACGAGTTCGTGATCGATTCGGTCGGGCTGTATGACCATCACGCCCGCGCGAATCTGAAGCTGCAGGATGGCTGCGATTTCGTCTGCTCGTTCTGCATAATCCCGAGAGCGCGCGGGAGAGCGCGAAGCCGGAAGTTCTCCGATGTGATCGCCGAGGCGGAAAAGCTGGCTGAGATGGGATACAAAGAAATCGTGCTGACAGGTGTTAATATCGGCACATATAGCAGCGGTGGCCGCGGATTCCTCGAAGTCATAATGAGTTTGGAGAAAGTGCGTGGCATTGAGCGGATTCGAATCAGCTCGATTGAGCCGACAACGATCGGGCGAGAGATCGTCGAGCATATGGCGCACTCGGACAAGCTGTGCCATCATCTGCATATCCCGCTTCAGAGCGGCGATAATTCTATCCTCGAGGCGATGTGCCGCAAGCATACTTCCGAAGAGTTCGCGGACTTTGTCGAGTGGGCTGCCGAGAGAATCCCAGACATTGGAATCGGCACCGATATCATGGTCGGATTTCCGGGCGAGGGTGAAGAGGAATTCAAGAGCACGAGAAAGCTCCTGGCCGATCTGCCGGTCGAGTATTTCCATGTTTTCACATATTCCGACCGCGACAGCACACCGGCATCGCGGATGCCCGGCAAGGTCGATTTCCATGTGAAGAAAGAGCGCAGCCGGATAATGATCGAGATGGGGCAGAGGAAACGGTATGCGTTCTATGAAGGATACTTCGGCAAGACAGTTTACGTGCTTTTCGAGACAGAGTCAAACGGGTATTGGACAGGCTTCACGTCGAATTACATGAAGTTGCGAGTTGAAAGTGAACAGGCTCTCCGTAACCAGATACGAGAGGTCAGTCCGATACGAATCGAAGGCGACACGCTAATCGGGGAACTGGCATGAACTCGGTCTACATCGAGACATACGGCTGTCAAATGAACGTCTACGACACAGAGATTGTCGAGACGATTCTCCAGCGTGACGGCTACGTCATGTCGAGCGATCCGGAGAGCGCCTCGGTTATTCTCCTGAACACCTGCTCGGTTCGGGAGAACGCCCATCAGAAAGTGCTTCGCAGGATTGATGCTCTCAAGACTCTCAAGAAGAGCAATGGCAAGCTGATTCTCGGCGTGATCGGATGCATGGCGCAGTGTCTCAAGGATGAATTGCTCGAAGAAGGTCTTGGCGTCGATATAATAGCCGGACCTGACACATACAAAGACCTCCCCGATCTGATCAGCCGCTTCAGAGATACCGGTGTCAAGGATTCCGAGTTGAAGTTGTCGAGGACAGAGACATACAGCGATATATTTCCTACTCATGACGAAGGGGCGAATGCTTTCATCGCTGTCATGCGTGGCTGCGATAACGTATGTTCGTTCTGCGTCGTCCCGTACGCACGCGGCAGGGAAAGAAGTCGCGATCCGGAGAATGTCATCGAAGAAGTGCAGAAACTTGCGGAGCAGGGATTCAAGCAGATAACACTTCTCGGGCAAAATGTCAATTCGTACAAGTATGATGGCTGCACGTTTGCGGAACTGATCGAGAGGGTGAGCGAGGTCGATGGGATCAAGCGAATCAGGTTCACGTCACCGCACCCGAAGGATTTCCCGCCGCCGTTGATCGAAGTGGTCAGAGATAACCCGAAAGTCTGCAAGCATATCCATCTGCCCTTACAATCGGGCAACAACCGCATATTGGAGATGATGAGGCGGACGTATACTCAAACTGAGTATATTGGCTTGGCAAGTATCTTACGTAAGCATACACCTACTGTCGCATTGACGACGGATGTGATCGTCGGCTTCCCAACTGAGACCGAAGAGGAGTATCAGGATACACTCAGGGTGATGCGAACCATCGAGTTCGATTCGGCATTTATGTTCAAATACTCGGAGAGAAAACATACGCTGGCAGAGAGGAAGTACACTGACGATGTGTCAGCTGAGGACAAGACATCGAGAATCACGAGGCTGGTTGATCTACAAAGGAAGATATCATTCAAGAGAAATAATGCGCATCTCGGCGAGGTATTCGAAGTGCTGGTCGAGGGACGTGGAAAGAAGCCGGATCAGCTCCTCGGACGTAATGATGGCAACAAGATCGTGGTTTTTCCAGACAACGGCGCAGGAGTCGGAGAGTTTGTCAATGTCAGAATCGACGAAGTCACTCCGAATACCCTGATCGGCGAATCCGTAGATTGAATCCGATATGCGCCTGAAAAGTCTGGTGCTTCGCCAGCCCGGCTAACGCACATCGTATCGTAAAAACCGCACGAATGCTCCCGCGAAAGCTACGATGGTGAAAATGGAAAGCAGGCCGAAGTCGACCACTGCCGGTGCCACAGAGTCTGCATAACTGGTTTTAGGCGGATTATAACGCGGGAGATCGCTGACATCCAGTGTCCCCTGCTCCCTAGGAGCATCCACGTTCATTCCGTCGTCGCTTGAGATGGTTATCATGACGTGTCCCGTCGCCCCGCCTTCATCCTGTTTCTTCTCAACGTAATCGTTAAATCTGGTGCGGTACTCGTTCATAGCATCTTCGCTGCGGGATTTTGTCGCGATGTCCGAGTTCGCGATCGACATCGCTCCGAGTTGATACGCTGATGCGGGCGAAAACCGGGAGAGTGTAAATGCGAGTCTCTCCTGCGCCGCCTTACGATGTCTGAGGTCGTCCATCAGCTTGACCTGAAAACCCTCAATGTCCTGCATGGCGGCATCGTGCATAGAGTCGTCCTCTTCCATGTACGCCCAGAGCTTTTCGTCTTCGATCTCCTCATTGCTGCCGCAAGATGATCCCTGCCGTTCTTCCCACCGTTTCTCCATTTCTTCGTAGAATGTCCCCCACCTTTCCTTTGCGTACGCTTCTCGTTGACCCTCGATTTCGGCGACCCGAGGTACGCTTACGAGCTGTCCTGCGGTGAGAACTCCCGCTCGTGGGATTATCAGTACGAATACAATCCAGACCACCAGCGCCATCATGAAGGAAACGTTCGATCTCTTTGTCCAGGCGGAGATCATGACTCCGAGAACGATGAAAAAGGTGAAAAATAGCAGCGACAAGGCCATCAGCGTCATGAGTTTCGCCCAGTGTACCTGCGTCAATGGGACGTCGAAGAGCAGTACAATTAATATGCTGAGCATTATCGGTATGCATATCGGTACAACCAGTCCTAACCATGCGCCCGCACATTTCGCAATGATGAACTTAGCGCGCGGGATTGAGTTTGAGAATATCAGTCGCAGTGTTCCCCTCTCGCGCTCGCCGTTGATGGCATCGTATGTGAATAGTATTGCGAAGAGCGACAAGACCACCTGAACTATGAACGCGAAATCGATGAAGCGAAAGATCGCGAAGATCGGGTCATCCGAGTAGATGCTGTGTTCGAGCTTAACAGGACTTTGAGAGCTAATGACCGATTTGCGTCCGACGTCGTAACTCAATCCCGCGACGAATATGTGCATAGGATCAGGTTCTCGCAGCGTCCTGTTGTACATCATGTGCCAAGACGACTTCTCGCGTATTTCCTGCTCGGTCAACTCGTTAACTGTCTCATATTGTTTTACGGCCGTCTTGTATTCACGTACGCCGATGTAGACACTGAGCAGCATCAAAAGCGAGCAGACTGCGAATGTTGCGGTGAACTTGGGGCTAAGGATGATAGCCTTGAGTTCTTTTTGTATTAGAGTAGAAAGCATAACTTGTCTCCCAGGTCAATCATCTCACATCGTAGCGCATAAACGCCACAAAGGCTCCCGAGAAGAACAATAT
>DAOVLC010000017.1 GCA_030631455.1 Candidatus Zixiibacteriota bacterium | reverse complement strand
GGTTTCTGACATCCCTCGGTATGGACCAGGGATTTGGCCTCTGGGTTGGCCTTTCGGCGTTTTCAGGACTCATGACCAATTTCATGTCCGACGCCGGCACGACTGCTCTATTGGGTCCAATCGTGATCCCTATCGGTATAATGAGCGGACATGCCGCGGAACCATGGGCATCGGGACTTGCCGTGGCGTTTGCCACGTCGTTCGCTCACTTTCTGATTGTAGGTACGCCAAACAACGCGATCGTCTTTGGTCTGGGCATATATCCCGATACCGGAGAGCGAGTGCTCCGGCCGATTGATTTCGTCAAGTATGGATTCGTTCTCTGGCTCTTATCACTGGTCATTGTCTGGGTCATCGGGTTTCTTATTATCTTCAATCTTGTCGGTTTCCCTGCGGACATTCTGGAGACGGCGAGACAAGCGATGGAAAGTCTAAGGTAGAGTTGGTGGGTTATTCTAACTTGTGGGGATTTCTCAGATGGTGGAATTAGCCAGCGCCTCACAGCCTGCACGTGTACACATGTATGTTGTGATTCGATAGGAGGTATTGAGGTATTATGAAAGCAAAACGTGTCAAGGACCTTATGGTGCCACTCGACAGATACGGGATCGTGTCTCAAGATGATACGCTCCGCGAGGCCATTCGGAAGTTCGAAAAAGCCATGAAGAAGCGCGATCGCAGCCGTCAGCCGTTTCGAGCGGTTCTTGTCACCGATGAGAAAAACAACATAGTCGGCAAACTGGGCCAGCTTGCTTTCCTGAAAGCATTGGAGCCACATCACTCTATCGTGAGCGATATGAGCAAGCTTTCGAGTTCTGGTGTGAGTGAGGAATTCATATCTTCAGTCTCGCAAGACTACCAGTTTTTCCGTGGGGACTTTACCCTTCTTTGCACCCGGGCCGGACGCATAAAGGTGAAAGATGTAATGCATCCGGTAACTGAGAGTATAGACGAGAACATCTCACTGAGCGAAGCTATCACCAAGATCGTAATGTGGGAGACCTTGTCCGTGCTGGTCACTCGAAAAGGGAAAATGATCGGCTTGCTGCGGCTCGACGACGTCTGTCAGGAAGTTGCTGAGTGGATAAAGAGTAGCTGTAGGAATTAGATATTCCGATTTGCCTGGGCCCCGGAGGGCTTAACCATGGGCACGCGGGGTATTTCAAACGGCTTCCGCACATAGCAGCAGTTGTCTACGACCTGATTCACGGCACGGAAAATCAAGAACCGGAGTGAGTCTTATGCCTGTCAGGCACGTCTCAATTAGCAAGACGAATTTGGAAAGGTTCTACGATCACTTCAATCACAAGAGATTCGTAAGCCCTGACCCTCTGGAACTGGTTCTCCGCTATGACAGCGTCGCTGATCGCGAGATTGCGGCACTGATCGCATCCTCACTTGCGTATGGCAGGGTGACACAGATAGTGAACAGTGCTTCGGCCGTTCTTGACCCGATGATATCCCCTTCTCGATTCCTGAGACGATCTTCCAGCCAATCTCTGCGAAACTTATTCGAAAGTTTCAAACATCGGTTCACAACCGGCATGGAACTTTCATCGATGCTGATTGGGATTAAGAGTGTGATTGGCAATTTCGGATCGCTCGAGCTTTGTTTCAAGGCAGGTATGAATATTCACGATCAGGATATTTCCGTTGCTCTTTGCCTCTTTGCGTCTAAGATACGTGAAGCAAGCAATGGCGGATGCGGCACACTTATCCCCCGACCTGAGAATGGCAGCGCCTGCAAAAGACTGAACCTTTTCCTGAAATGGATGGTTAGAAGAGACAAGGTCGACCCGGGCGGCTGGGATGGAATAGTCAAGTCGAAACTGATACTACCGCTCGTCACCCATATTCACAGGATTGGTCGGCTGTTCGGCATGGCCGAACGCAAACAGGCGGATATGAAAACTGCGAAGGAGATTACAGAGGGGTTCCGAAAAATCGCCCCGGAAGACCCGACGAAGTACGATTTCGCACTCACAAGATTGGGCATGAAATACGGTGTCGGGATTGCCGACTACTTTAGAGACCACTCAGCCGAGGATATATTGGAAGATGCTTGACACTGTTTATATTGTTGCTGTCGAATTCTGGAACGTTCTTGCGGACATGGCACCGTATCTGATCCTCGGCTTTCTTGTGGCCGGAGTACTTTCCGTTACCGTATCCACCAGGCTTGTAGAACGACATCTCGGCGATCGCGGTTTCTGGTCGATAACGAAGGCATCGCTACTCGGGATACCTCTCCCGTTATGCTCGTGCGGTGTGATTCCGGTCGCCGCATATCTCAGACGACGCGGTGCGAGCCGGGGAGCGACAACCTCGTTTCTCCTGTCTACCCCACAAACCGGCGTCGATAGCATAATGGTTACCTATAGTCTGCTCGGACCTATCTTCGCCATTTTCAGGCCGGTAGCGGCACTTGTGACCGGACTGATCGGCGGGCAACTCGTCGAAAGTTTCGGCAATGGCAAGAATGACATCGGTCTGCCGGTTGCGACCAATGACGGCGGGCCTTCAGATCTCCGATTCTCGGAGCGAGTGACTCAGGCATTCAAGTATGGGTTCGTAGCACTGCCACAGGATATAGGCAAATCGCTATTGATCGGGCTTCTTATCGCTGGGTGCATAGCCGCCATCATACCCGATGATTTCTTCCTCGGGCTCATCGGCGCCGGTATCGGCTCGATGTTGATAATGATGCTGCTCGGCATACCGGTCTATGTTTGTGCGACGGCTTCCGTACCGATTGCGGCTGTTCTGATTGCGAAAGGTATCTCTCCCGGCGCTGCGCTAGTGTTTCTTGTCACAGGTCCGGCCACCAACGCAGCAGCAATTACCACGATTTGGAAAGTCCTCGGAAGGCGGACGACCTTCATCTATCTCGCTACTGTCGCCTTCACAGCTCTGGCATCAGGCCTGCTTCTCGATCAGATACTAGCAGGAGCCGGCAGCAATATCGTCCATCTACATCACACGATGCTTCCGGAATGGCTGCGAATAGCCAGCTCATTGGCGCTTGTTCTTATTCTTCTATACGCCGTTCTAAGCCCGTATTTCGCTCGTCGCAGCAAGACAGGTGCTCCGGATGTTCCTCCCGTCGCTGTTCTTGGTGTGGATGGGATGACTTGTCTTCATTGCGCCTCCAAGGTGCAGGACGCGCTTGCCGAATGTGACGGTGTCGACACTGTAGATGTCGATCTCAAGCGTAAGTCAGCGAAAATATACGGGAAGAGTCCAGACGTTTCGAATATGAAAAAGGTCGTTGAAGACCTCGGGTACTCTATAATCGACAAGAATGCCAAGTAGGTTGGGTTTCCCCTCCATACCTGATTCTATCTGAAGCCGTGGCTACGCCTTTGCGTCAGTTTTTCTCATTCTGTATACCCACATACCGGATGCCAGAAGAGCTAACGCGAGAACGATCATGCCGTACTCAGTCATTGATGGCAGTGGGCTGTTAGGTAGCCATTCGAAATCAACGTCTGAAGAGGAAGCGAACTCACCGTCGAAGGTCCAGTATCCTTCGGCATGGAATACCTCTTCATTAGTGCTGAAGACCATCTCTATACCGGCACCGGGTATCACAACGTCACCGATGAAGTCAATGTCCACCTGGACCAGCCCTGTCCCCTCATCGCTCACGGTGATTTCAACGCCTGTGCAGGTAGGACATGGGTCATTGATAATTACTATATTATCGATGTTGTCAACGTCAACCAGAAGGTGAAAATCATTTGCCGAATCCGCCAGGCATGCACACGTGCCGGATATCTGCCACCACATCATGCCTGCAGAAGCGCTTGATGCAAATAATATTGTGAGAGTCATGACCATCGTAAGGAATGTGAGCTTTTTCACGATTTCCTCCCAGTCTCGGTCACTGGTCAATGACTTCAGTTTCTATTTACTCGGTCAGTTCTGCATATTGATTATGGTAGACAGACCGGTATATGTCAAGCACGATTTACTGTTACAGACCGTGTACCATAAAGAAAGGGCGGATTTCTCCGCCCTTCCTGTTTCCACGAATGTATTCGCTAAGCGGTAGCTCTTTTCCGTCTGTACATCCAAAGACCAGTCAGCGCTATCAGTATCGCGAGAGCGATCAGGCCGTATTCGGTCAGGGAAGGCACTTCATCGATGAATATGGCAGCATCAGCTGAAAACACCTCGTCGACGGTCCAATAGCCTTCTACCACACACAGTTCCTCCACACTTCCTTCGAAGTGAATCTCCAGCTTTGCACCCGCATCAAGGGTGGCACCACCCCAGTCGATGTCTATCGTAACATCGCCAGTTCCCAGTCCCGATACAATAACGTTCGCGTCATTGCCTCCCGGACTGGGGTCCTTGATCAGCTTCACATCGCTAATCACAGCTGTGGGACAGGTGATCTCAACATGGAAGTCAGTGTAGATCGAGGCGTCGGCCTCAGCTATAAGCCTATAGTTGTGCATATCTGCAACTGCGCTCGACGCCATCATAAGCGTGATAGCCATTGTCGCAATCAATACTAATATGAGCTTCTTCACAGTTTTCTCCTTATCTCCGTTAACCCTGATACGGGTTAGTGATTTCAGTTTTAATTTACTCGGATTCTTCTAAGCGATAGGTTATCCAGTTTGGACAACCTACAGCGCAGTACAGGGCGGGCCACGTACGTCCGGCACCAGGTAGCATTTCTGGACAAAAAGCCCGGGAGAGAAGTAGAGGTCCCAAATCCTTCCACTTTCGCACGATGCCGTCCCCCGGGCCCTTGCCAGTGAAACAGCTTTTTCAACAGCAATGAGTAATAGCGAATTTAAAAGGACAATAACGAATGAGACTATGATGAATCCGAACAGTACTACCAAACCGTTCAGATGTTGGATCGAAAACTCAGCGCTCCCCAGCAACCCCCTGACCAATCCGAGCTTGACAGCAGAAAGCTCAAAACCCACCCATATCAACGCAGTTATGATCGGATTGAAGCCAAATGCAGTTCTCGCCCTCCAGAGAGTCCACGCGAAAAGTGTGAACAAGGCGGTACCGTACAGAAGCTTCAGTATGGCTGGCAGCGGGTCTGTCACCAGGTTGTTGGCAAGAGTCACCGACAGAAAGGCAAGACCTAACAGGAATCCGAGCCGGATCGATTCGCTCAGTTCTGCTTTGCTGATTCTATAAAGGAATGGGGTGAGCGCAACTAGTGAGAGAAACGAGTACTCTGAGAAGAAGCTCGCCAGAAGAAGCAAAAGAGCAGACATTCCAGCAAACAGAAAACTTTCACACCACGCCGCCCTCGACGCCTTGGTCTCTGCATCATCGCACCCCCCGAAACCGGCAAGCACGCATATGTGCCTCAGCCCCTTGTCTCCAAACGCAGCAACTGGCACCTCTTGATGTCGATTCTCAGCGTTCCCGGCGCTGATACCAGCCTCTACGTCCTTTATCGGAACAGGGTAACCGTGCTGCAACTAACCAATCCTTCCTCAGACAGCACTCAATAGTGCAGCATAGAAATTATCACCAAAAACCGTGTACCCGAACGGTCAATGGGAAGGCAATTGGGACCTTATAACTATCCACAATAACCGGATTCTCGACCCTTTTGTCAAGGATTATTTGGGCATATTGAGTGTGCTCTCTGCGATTTGTCGAAATGTTGATTGTCGAATGAAGATGACGATTGTATATAGTGTGGCATGGTGTATTTGATGAAGAGCAAACTTGGAGAAGTAGCATTGCGCCTAATGTACATTCTCTGTACTCTTGCGATCATCACGGGCTGCACAGAGCGCACGCCGGGGGACAATAACGGGCAGTCTGACGAGCCGCCAAGGCTGATCCCGGATCAGATACTCTATCAGTCAGATATCTTGCTCTCCGAGCGGGGAGTCAAGAAGGTGTTGATCGAGTCGGATTATCTGGAAAAGTACTCCGCCAAAGACAGCACGATCATGGCCGGTATCGAGGCGACTTTCTTCGATTCTCTCGGGCAGATCACCTCCACACTTGTTTCCGATTCCGGCATAATCAGAGAGAATTCCAAGAGGCTGGAAGTCTGGGGAGATGTCAAGGTTGTGTCCAACAACGGCGTAACTCTCGAGGCGGACAGTCTGTTCTGGGATCAGGGGCGGGATTCCGTCACGACTGAATCATTCGTGAGGATCACACACCGAGGCAATGTTCAGACCGGCTACGGCCTCCAATCCGATAACAGCCTGACGAATTTCAGAATCATGAGAGAAGTCAAAGGGGAACTCGAAGACGTCGAGGCGGTCGAGCGTAAACAGCGCTGATTTCGAACGACTTAGCAAATAATATGCCTTGACTTGAATGAATTTCGATTTATATTTCTGTACGGGACAGTTGTGTGAAGGGTGAGTGGGCTATCGGATACTCCCCGACTGGCCACCGGTTGATGTATCCGGTTGCCGGACAGTTAGTTGAAGACAGGTGAATCTCGTATGAGTCGGCTTTATTCGGACGGACTGGTAAAGACTTACAAGAAGCGCAGAGTCGTAGATGTAGTCTCGATTGAGGTAAACTGCGGCGAGATTGTCGGCTTGCTTGGTCCGAACGGCGCCGGAAAGACTACGACTTTCTACATGATAATCGGCTTCGTCCGACCAAACGCGGGGACTGTCATGATCGATGGAAATAATCTGACGCAGCTCCCGATGTATCAGCGGGCGCGGCGCGGAATCGGCTATCTCGCGCAGGAACCATCTATCTTTCGGAAACTTACGGTCGAGGAAAATATCAACGCAATCCTTCAAATGCAGGCATTAAATCGCTCCGAACGCAAGAAAAGACTCGAATCTCTGCTTGAACAACTGGATATTGCAAAACTCCGCAAGAGTTTTGCGTATAATCTATCGGGAGGCGAAAGGAGACGAGTCGAAATAGCCCGCGCGCTTGTGACCCGTCCGGACTTTCTGCTTCTCGATGAACCGTTTGCAGGCATCGACCCTATTGCGGTCGAAGATATACAGAGCATAATATCCGGATTGAGGAAGGAGAATCTCGGGATTCTGATTACGGATCACAATGTCAGGGAAACGCTGTCGATTACCGATCGAGCTTACATCATGTGTGAGGGACGGATATTGAAGGCCGGCACGGCGCAATTTCTAGCAGACGATCCCGAGGCGCGGAAAATCTACTTAGGAGAGAAGTTCAGATTAAACTGATTGCGAGAATGAACCGATAACTAAGATAAGGAGAGCAAGGAACGGCATACCGCCGCAATCCCTTGTATACCAATAAATTGCCATGAGACTCGAACTCCAACTTAAAATGAGGCAGACGCTGGCTCCGCAGTTGATCCAGTCTCTGAAGATGCTGCAGCTGCCCGTTCTAAAGCTCGAACAGATGCTGCGGCACGAGCTTGCAACGAATCCTCTGCTCGAAGAGATTGAACCGATCGAAGATCAGTCCGAGGAAATCACAAGCCCCACACTTTCAGACGAGGATCCAAAGCTCGATCCCAAGATGGACAAAATCGACTGGGACTACTATCTTGGTGATGAGGCTGATGACTATACTTTCCGCAGGATGCGCGAGCACGTGGAGGATCGCCAGAAACAGATACAGGCTCTTGATAAGACAATTCACGAGCATTTGCTGGAGCAACTGACGTTTCTGAAGCTCTCTGATGAGGAGTATACAATCGGAGAGTTCATTATCGGCAATATCGACGACAGTGGATATCTCACCTGCGATGTCGATGAGATGGCGGAACTGCTAAAGTTAGAGGCCGAACCAATCCAGGAGATTCTCGACCGAATCAAGCGTTTCGACCCTTCCGGCGTGGCTGCACGAAACCTGCAGGAGTCACTCCTGATCCAGCTGCGAGAAAAGGGTCACGAGGGATCGCTGGCCTACCGAATCGTAGATGAGTGTTTTGAGTCGCTCGACAAGAAAAGTCACCTTCAGATATCCAAGGCCTTGGGCTCCACTCCCGAGCGCGTGCAGGAAGCGATGGATCTGCTCAAGACTCTCTCTCCGAAGCCAACTACCGGCAGATTCGATGCCGCTGCACTGCCTATCGTTCCCGACCTCGTTGTAGACAAGGTCGGTGACGAATACGTGGTCTACCACAATGACAAGAATGTGCCGCAACTCAGAGTCAATTCGGCATACAGGTCATTGCTAAAGAGAGGTAACACTACAGCCGACGGCACGAAGAAATATGTCCGGGAGAAGCTGGAACAGGCGAGATGGCTCCTGAATGCGGTAAATCAGCGCAGATCGACAATGATCAGGGTGATGAACGCGATTATCGAAGAGCAATACGAATTCTTCGAGAAAGGGCCGGATTTTCTGAAGCCAATGATAATGGAGGATATTGCCGAAAAGGTCGGCATGAACGTCGCCACAATCGCGCGCGTTTCCAAGGAGAAATACGTCCAGACGCCACAGGGCCTTCGTGAGATTCGGTTCTTCTTCAATACGGGTCTTCCGATAGAAGGCGGCGAGCAGATCGTTAAGCGCAGGGTGAAGCAAAAACTGGATGACATAATAAAGTCAGAAGATCCTACCGCCCCGTTGTCCGATCAGGAAATCCACAGGCGCCTGAAGGACGATGGGATTAGCATAGCACGGCGGACGGTGACGAAGTACAGAGAAGAACTTAAGATTCTGCCGGCGCGCTTCAGGAAGAGGGTTGTGAAAGAAAATAGTTGACTTCTTATCTCTTTGTAGTTTACTTGGTTGAATAGTGAGTCAATTGGTAACATCAATTCACTTCATGTTCTCTTCAGTCAAACTTGTACTCACACACACGGGCCAGAGTAGTGTTGTTCTTTAGAGGACTTGCGGGCGGCTCATTGTCGCAACGGTCCCAGGAAAACGAAGGATATTATTGGTTTATATTTCACGAGGGGTATTTGTCGAACCGTATACTCGGTGAGGGGTATCACTATTAGGGTATGGCTAACAAGCGCAGTGGATCGGGCAGATGTTCACACTGTTATCCTTTTCCGGTATGGTGCCGGCATTTGGCAGATCATTGAACTGCGACACTGTGTAAACGAAAGGAGTCCGTGATGAAGGTTTCAATTACCGCCAGACATTTTGATCTAACTCCGGAGTTGAGAACATTCGTAGAGGACGAGTTGGACAAGCTGAAACGATATTTCGACCATATCGTCTCCGGCAATGCTGTGCTCAAGGTACAAGGCTACCGGCAGAAATCGGAGATTACACTGAAAGTATCCGGTACCAATCTGACCGGTACGGGTGAGTCAGATGATATGTATGTGTCAATAGAAGAGAGTTTAGATAAGCTGAAGACCCAGCTTAAGAAGTATAAAGGCAAACTCAGAGACCGTGACCAAAAGAAAGTGGCGGAGGATAAGGTTACGCCGCCACCACTGACCTCTGAGGACGACGTTACGCTTGATTACTAAAGCCTATGCCAGAGATCTCTGTTGAAAAAATCTACAATGACCGTAAGGAAGTATTTGAGTTGTATCTCCTTACGAATGAAGATGGGCTGAAGAAAGTAATCCCTACGGCGGCAATCCACAGGCCCGGTCTTGCTATGGCCGGGTTCACAAGGCGTTTTCCACACAATCGAACACTGATTCTCGGGGAAACTGAGATTGCCTTCCTTGCGAGTTGCAGCAGAGAACAGCGATTGGGACACCTGAAAGAAATGTTCGCGTTTGATATCCCCCTGCTGATAGTGACCAAAGGCATTAATCCGCCCCCGGAGCTTGTCAAGATCGCCAACGAAAGCAAAACGACCGTGCTCCAAACGCGGCTCAACACAGCGGAATTCATCACTCAGTTTTCCGGATACCTGGACGATATCTTTGCGCCTTTCGTGACGGTTCACGGCACTGTCGTGGACGTCTACGGTGTCGGGCTGTTCTATACGGGCAAAAGCGGCATCGGTAAATCCGAATGCGCGCTCGACCTTGTCGAGAGAGGACATCGACTCGTTGCCGATGACATCGTGCAGATCCACAAAAGAGCGCGAAATCTGATTGTCGGGAGCGGTTCGGAACTATTGGGACATCACATGGAGGTTCGCGGTATCGGCATCATCGATATCGAGAGTCTCTTCGGAGTCAGGGCGATCAGAATGCGGAAGAGGATCGAGGTCGAGGTCAGGCTGGTGTTATGGGATGAGACCAAGGACGACTATGAACGGCTCGGAATGGAGGAAAGATACACGTCGATCCTGGGTGTCGAGATTCCGGTCATTACTATTCCGATATCTCCCGGCAAGAACATCACTGTGATATCTGAAGTGATAGCCATGAATCACATGCAGAAGACTTACGGTGCTAACGTGGCAGTGGAGTTCTCGCGGAGACTCACCGAGAAAATCCAGCGGCAGCTCGCAAGCAAATCGTATCTTCAGAGCGACTACGAGTAATTTCACACAGTATCACTACCGAAGATGTCCCTGAACGGATTGAGGTCAAGGGAGTTGATCACCGTTCAGACCTGTGCTCTACAGGAGTTGGGAGCGCCACTTCACAGAACCGCCCATACTTGTCCAGCGTGAACTTCCGAGCGGAGAAAAGTGAGAGACCGGCTTGTTTCACTAGATCAGTCGCCTTTGCTCGATAGCCACCGATCAG
>DAOVLC010000174.1 GCA_030631455.1 Candidatus Zixiibacteriota bacterium | reverse complement strand
ATCCCAATCCTTTCAACCCGACGACTACGATAGAATTCTACACCGACAGGTCTGTGCATGTCAACCTGCATATCTTCAATATCCTGGGGCAGAGGATTAGAACTCTCATGGACGCACCATTGGAAATCGGCAAACACTCAGTTGTCTGGGACGGCAGGGATGATGGCGGGAACGATGTGGCCTCTGGTATGTATTTCTACAGGATACAGGCAGGCTCGAATGTTCAGACCCGAAAGATGGTGAAGCTGAAGTAACCGATGTGGGTAAGATCACACAAACTGACTTCGTTGGGGCTCCTGACCGTAATCATACTGACCGGAGTGTTGGTGCATGCCTCAAGTGCGGTCGAGATTACCGATTATTCACCGGATCTGGATATATCACTGACATCTGATTTCCTCTGGCGTTTCGTGAAGGATGTGCAGTATAGCGATGGCCTGATATATCTTCTGATGGCGAGGGGCATCAGGGTTTACGATGGAGATGTCGATTTTATCTCTCCGCGATTGCTGTCGCAATTCAGTCTCGACGATTCATATTTCAGTCTTGACGTCGATGGCGCCATCGCTGCGCTCTGTTCCGTCAACGGTCGTCTGACATTTCTCGATATCTCCGACCCTGAAGATATCCGAGTGGTGTCGACTATAGAGCTGGAAAACACGATATTCGACTATGCCTCAAATGGAGTGACCGCATTTGCGGCATGCGGTTTCGACGGTGTTCATGTGATCGACCTGACTGATTCTACCGGTTCAATGGAAGTGGCTGTCCTTGATGATGCCGTTCACGCCGTCGCGGTAGCAGCCAGCGAAGAATACCTGTACGTGGCAGACGATTTCAATGGAATCCTTGCTTACAGCCTCGAGGATTCCATGGCACCCACATTGATAGACGAAGCTCTCTTCCTGGAGTCGGTCACTGACCTGGCCGTTTCAGATGGTCGCCTCTATCTGGCACAAGGCGATTCGGGCGTAGTCTCGTACGAACTCGAACCGCCTCTGAATCTGACCAGAGTGGATACATACCGCACGGCAGTTCGCGCAGTCAAGACCGACGCAAGGGATAATCTTATCTCGGCGGTTGATCTTTTCGGTGATGTATACATCTTTGATTCGGACACAACCGAGCCGAGGCATGTCTTCGAAGAGCGTGATATCTTCGATCATTTCGATTTCGGCACACGGAATGACAGAGAGTATCTCTTCTTGCCCGATGAGTCAGGCGGTTTCGAG
Source organism: Candidatus Zixiibacteriota bacterium (assembly GCA_030631455.1). Classification (GTDB taxonomy): domain Bacteria; phylum Zixibacteria; class MSB-5A5; order JAABVY01; family JAHJOQ01; genus DAOVLC01. Next base: position 3,582 of record DAOVLC010000174.1, on the reverse strand, counting down.
GTCATTTCGATCGATGAAGGAGCAGAACTCGACCAGGTCTGGTTCTATCCCGGCTCCAGCCTGATAACCAGCACAGCGTTAATCGGCGAGCTTGTGATGGTAGCTGGCTCGGGTGACGATGTGACAGTCTGGCGCGTCGAAAGCGACTCTGTTCCGGAGTTGGTCGTTGCAATTAGCACGGCCGCGAAGAACTCGTATGTGGTCGCCCTCGATTCATTGCTTATCGTTGCCGAGAACAGTCTTCCCGAAAGCAGCTGGCTTCGACTGTTCAACGTGATTGACCAGTCAGGTGATCTGAATGTCAGAAGGAATCTTGGTGCATGGTCGCACGTGAGTGATATCGAGGTCGAGTACAACGACAGCGGCACGATTGATCTTACCGCTTTTGGGACGGAAGGTACATCGCTATTCACTCTTGAGACTCTGGGCACGGAACCGGGAGATTACTACACGGTTGTCGAAATGACGTTCGTTCCTTCGAAATTCTCTCAGACCGCCGCCGAGCGATTCGGTGGCTATCTCTACACCTCACAGAAGAAGGGACCGGCCATAATCTACGATGCTACGGACATTGGACAGAACAACGAATTGCTGGAGGTCGGCACGTTCAGTGCTGGCGGGGGAACACGATGTATCGAAATAATCGATACTCTATGTTATCTTGCTGGCGGACGCGGGCTGCGAATCCATCGCATGGACGGCTATCAAATCGGCGAGTTGCTCACACAGATTGCCACGGAGTACCGAGTTAACGATCTTCTGCCCGACTGGCACGACAGCCTGATGTTCGTCGCGCTCGGTGACGACGGGGTGGCCATTTACGATGTCGCCGATATTGCCGAGCCGCAGCTTATCGCCAGCATCAACACCGGCGGTTACTCGGAGCTGGTGAGTGTATCGGGCGGCAGACTCGCTGTCGCGGACAGGTACTCGGTCGAGGTGTTCGATTACAGCTTCTTCCGTGAAGGGCCGATCCTGCCGACGAGGTTCGATCTCGCCCAGAATTACCCGAACCCGTTCAACCTCTCCACGAAGATCGAGTTCGCGATCCCGGGAGATATCAACTCGGCCTTCGATGTCGAACTGGAAATCATAAATACTCTCGGGCAACTGGTCAGGACCATAACCGATACACGGCTTCCCGCTGGTTTCTACAAATATGCCTGGGACGGCACCGACAAGTCCGGCAGACATGTCGCCAGCGGCGTCTATTTCTACCGCCTCTCAGTAAACGGTGCCGGCACAACGAAGAAGTTGGTATTCCTGAAATAGGCACAAATCTCGCGATTCATATCAGTGACCTTCTGACTATTCTATTGCGTGCCGGATCGACGCTGAACTGCATGGGGAACAGATCGGCACGGGCTCCTCCACCGTTGGAACTCTGATACCTGAACTCTCGTAAGACCTTATGAAGCGTTTGAGGGCAAACAATGGCCTTGACACATTGTACGCAATTTCATAAGTTTCTGACAAAAGCACAGGAGGGAATATGCGAAGGCTAATCATAGTAATTCTTTTAGTGTCCGTACTTCTGATCAGTATCGCTCCTTATGCGCTGGCTGGCAAGAAGAAGGCTGCCGGTGAATGCGTCGGTGATTCTATGTATGTCGATAACAAATTCGGTTTCTCGTTCGTGAAGCCGAGCGATTGGAAATTCCAGGAAGTCTATAAGGACAAGGATATCGAGCGGGTCGTGATAGTGCAGAAAAGCGCTCCGGTCCCGCCGCAGTTTACAGGTCAAAAGAAAGGCTATTTCACCCGACCCCAGCTGACGGTTCTTGCGATGGAAACCGATCAGCGTCCCAAAGATTATGTGGAGTTTCTCCTTGCCGAGAAGGGGAAGGACGACCTTAAGAAGAAGGCGTATAACATGTTTCAGCTGTTACGTCAGGACACGGAATACGTATTCCAGAAAAAGAAAACAAGAAAAATTAAAGTTGGTGGAAAATATGGTGTTAAAGTTGTCGGAAGACGCCAGTATTACTTCGCGTTCGAGGATGACCTGCGACCGCTTTCTGATTTCATTTCGGGTTACATTTTCGTGATCGGTGGGGACGACAGTGTCGTGCTGATGGAATTTGTCTGTGAAAGAGAAATGGCGAAGAGTCTGGAACCGGACCTGGACATGATTATCGACGGCTTCTCGTTTGCCAGCGAGGAGCCTGAGCCTGAGCCGGAACCGACTGAGGATCAAGGGGACGGAAACTGATCTGTGGCTGTTTTTTGTTTGACAGGTCGGATGTGCGGGAGTACTATACAAGTGCGTGTCTCAAGGAGGATATATGTGGGTGATTAGATACTTCCTATTGCTTGTCCTGATAGTCATTATCCTGGGCTTTGCAATCTATAACTCTGCCCAGCGTTTAGACATCAACTTCCCCGGTTACCAGTTCTTCGACGTTCCGTTGATGGTTGTTATTCTATGTGCTTTCTGCGTTGGATTGCTGGTGAGCTTCATTCTGACTATTGCTCAATCGATTAAGATGTCCGGTGATGTACGAAACAGCAAGAAGATGGCTCATCAACTGGAAATGGAACTCGCCGCGCTCCGGAACAGGTCGCTCGAAGATATTGACGAACTCGAGGAAAGTGAGGTCAAGTCAGAATGACCATTTTCTGGTGGGTAGTAATATTCGTTGTGGTTGCGGCAGCAGCAGCCGGAGCTTACTATTATATGCGCACGTCAAAGAAGGAGAAAATCCTCCCCGATGAAAGCTATATCCGGGCGCTCTGCGCTCTTCTTGACGGCAACAATACGCTCGCCTTTCTGAAGCTCAAAGAGACCGTCACTCAGGACTCCAACAACATTGATGCATATCTTCGACTTGCATCTCTTCTTCGTCAACGCAGTATGCATGTTAAGTCGCTCCAATTGAGTGCCGACCTCAACCTGCGACAAACCTTGAGCGATGCTGACAAAGTCCGCGTGATGTACAGCCTCGCCGAAGATTATGAATTAAACGGCAAATTCGAAGCTGCGGAAGATTTGCTGAAACAGTTGGTGCCTATCAGCGGTCAAAAGGCTTCCGCCTCCAAGAGACTGGTCGAACTGTACGAGCGGCTCGAACGCTGGAAAGATGCACTCAAAGCGGGCTCCGACTACCTTGACGCATCGAAAAATCGCGACAAATCCTCATTGTCCAAATACAGGCTCCGCATGGGACAGGCGCTGATGAGCAGCGGTGAGTTCCACAAAGCAAGAGTGGAATTCAAGGAGGCTTTGAAGCTCGAACCGACTTGCGCTGACGCTGTGGTCAGTTTAGGGGATGCCTGCGAGAAAGAAGGTCAGCTAGAGGATGCCGCTAAAGCTTGGCGGAGAATAGTCGACGTGAACCCGCAGAAAGCTGATATGGTATTCGCAAGGCTGCAAAAAATTCTCTTCGAGCTTGGTCAGTTTGGTGAGATGGAGGATCTCTACAATCAGGTTCTCGAAAGGGACAAGGAGAATTTCGCTGCGCTGACCGGTCTCGCAACTTTGCTGGAGAAGAAAGGGGATAAGACGCAGGCAGAGTCGACCTATCTTCAGATACTCGACGCCAAACCGGATTACCGTCCGGCACTTGTCGGGCTACTCAGGCT
>DAOVLC010000049.1 GCA_030631455.1 Candidatus Zixiibacteriota bacterium | reverse complement strand
TGTATGGCGCAGTTGGAGTATGAAGATGCCTTCCTGAAGCTTAAGAAGGCAGGGACGATACTGAGGGAAATCGCCGGCAATATAACCGACAAAGGACTAGTAAAGAGCTACATGAGCGGAGGAGACAAGCTGGAGTTGATCGAGTCCGTCAGGCAGCTGGCAGTGAAACTTGCATAAAGGAATGAGGCTGCCTTTTCAGGCAGCCTCAAATTCCGGTCATCGATCATTGCACCGAGCAAGATCTTATTGACCGCCCAGGCTCCATCCAACCGGTGCGATCTTCTCCTCGAGTTCTTCGATTAGGAGTTCGTACATCAGTCTCACCTCCAATGTGAAATGGACGACCGGTTACCTGCCGCAGCAGGTTATACTTCAGTGGCCTTTTTCGGCCAAACTATATGACACTTCCCATCATACACATGTATTGTAAGAAATACATCATAGATTGTCAAGCTTTTTTTTGCGATCAGGACTCGATTTTGTGCGATTGCCGGATCGCCACACACAACTGCTGTAGGCCGCATTCCGGCACCGGCCTCATGCAAAGTCACCCGCAAAAGTCCAACAGAAACAGCGCAGCTTCTGCGCGTGGTACCAACTAACCACATACTTAGGGAAACACAACGGCCGCCCAAGCTCTTACACTTTCTTCGCAACCAACTCAGCGACCCCGTGCCAGTGTGCCCCTTTTCCGGCATGAGTTTCGTAGTAGTCGTACTCAGTATAGTATAGAAGGCGAAGAGAGTCGAAGAACGACATCAACTCTCTACAGTCATAAAGTGAGTAGATATCACCCGAAACCTGGAGAAACGACCCCGGCTCCAATTCATTGCACTTCTTCTTGAATTCTTTATATCGCGGATCGTCATAGGTGAAGACAGAGGCTATAATGAGGCCACCCTTCTTCAAACCGGCAATTATGTCACTAGCGACTTGATGCGCTTCACTCTTGGTGATATATTGAAATAAACTGCTGGACACAATAAGCGAGTATTTGTTCTTCGCGATCTTGAAATGGCGAACATCGTCTGTGACAGTTTTCAATTTCAGCCCCAGTTTCTCTGCTCGTTTCCGGCATTTTTCAACACCGACCTCGGACTGATCGACTCCGGTGACTTTGAATTGCTCTTTGGCGAGATAGATGGAGTCTCTTCCTTCGCCCATCCCGAGATCGAGAGCATGATCGATCTTGGCGAGTTTGGCGAAGTTCTTGACAAGGTTCGACGGTTTGGCCCCCCAATAGAGTTTGTTCGAAGCATACTTCTGATCGAATGTTACTTTGGTCATGGACTCCCACCTTATCCAATAAGACTTTGTCGCCGAATTATAACACAATGCCTGCTTGCTGGCAATCAAAATCGTGATTATCAAGAGAGCGGGGAACCTCATGTGATTTGCAGGCCGGTTCTGCAATGCTTCCCGCACGGTATTGTGTAAGATACTTCTTGACATACCGGCGTTTAGCCGTTATTATACTTATGGTAACTGACGTTTATACCCTGCCTTTGCCCGCCAAATCTCGTTGAACACTTTCAACGTTTGAGCCGTCATGTGCTATAGGATAGATGACAGTATAATCTTAGATACTCAGGAGTGTGTCTTATGAGACCCAGCAAACTGATGATAGTCGCCGTAACGCTGGCTTTCGGGCTGTTCGGCGTTACGTCCTTGATTGCCAAGGACGGCAATAATCCAAGGCAGATTCAGAAGCTTGATGATGGCCAGACCTACACCGATCCACCACCTCTGGACGGAGACCCGTGGCAGGACGACGATGGAGGCGGATCCGACTTAACCAGTGCTGACGGCGGTGGTGGTTCGACTCACATCTGGATCACACCGGACATACTTTCGTCGTTCGGCGGATTCCGGATGGTGTTCATCAAGGTGCTTCCGCCGGTTAAGAAGGCTGTGAAGAAAGCAACAATACCCAAAAACTCCGCAATGAAGAAGAAGACGAAGTAATTCACATGTCGAGAATTAAGTGCCCGGAATACATAGAACAACTTAGGCTGTTCACACAGCTTTGCGGTGATCGCGATCTGAAGGGAGCCATCGAGATGGCCAGGGGACTCGAGTCGCAGTTTCCCGAGGAAACATCCGAATCGGCTGAGTTCCTGTTAGACAAGGCTTCCATATTTAATCAGATCGGTGATTACAGGAGTGCCATTGCGGCCGCGTCGGAGGCATACGACCTGGTCAGAGCAACGTCAGAACATGAGTTGCTGGCTCTCGTGCAGGCAGAGATGGCAAAAGCCCAGCATTACCTTGGTGATACCGATCGTGCGGAAATGGAGTATCGTGACGTTGCCGCATGTTACAGACGATCCGGAAATGTCGAGGGCCTCGTAGACACGCTCAACAGGATTGCGGGAATTCGCTATCTGAGAGCCGACTATGTGGAGGCTCGGCGTATGCTCGATGAGGCTTGGAAACTGGCAGAGGAGTTACACGATGAAGTGCGTCTCGCAAAGATCAGTGGGAACCTCGGCCAGATAGCGATCCGGGAGGGAAGATTCCAGGACGCCGTCGAAAAGCTGTCTGTTTCGGTAGAGAAAAATAGCAACACCGGCAACAGCGTCAACCTCGCGAGGGCCTTTCTTTCTCTTGCGCTTGTCGAGATTCGGTTAGCGAACTATGACTCCGCGCGCCGGAATCTCAAGAATGCCCTGTCGATCATCCGTGACAACGATCTGAAACGGGAACTGGCAATCTACTACGAATACAGGGCGGAACTCTCAATAGCTCTGGAGAATCTTGACGAGGCGCTCAACTGCGCAAACAGCGCCCTTGAGATCGGATATGCCATCGCTGCCGACGGTGACCTGATCAGTCAATCCGAGCGTTTGAAGGCGCTGGTGCTGTTCAAGATGCGCCGAGTCAGTGAAGCGGAGGAAGCTGCGAATAAGGCGCTGCATGTAGCCGAGAAGATCGACGAGAAGCTTGAGATCGCAGAATGTCTGAAGCTTATGTCGGAGATCTCAGATAGGAACCGTCGCCAGACAGACAGCAGACAGCAGTTCGATTACGCTCTTTCGCTGCTTCGCGAACTCAACACCACATTCGAGCTTGCCGATGCCTACGAGCGTGGTTCCAAGATGAATTGGCTTGACGAGGCGGGCAGGGTCTTCTACCAACACATGGCGGAGGAACTGTTCGATTCTATCGGGCTGGAAGTAGACCTGATCAGAAAGCCTCAGTCGAGCGCACCAGAAGTATCCGACAAGCATGTCTATCTCGTCGCAGGCGCAACCGGTGAGACGGTTGCCATTGTGACGGCGAACAAGCAAATGCGGTCTATCCTGAGAGTGGTCGACAACTGCAAGGATTCCGACATCCCGATACTCATAACCGGTGAGACGGGAACCGGCAAGGACCTTCTCGCGAAGTACATTCACCATTCCTCTAACAGATCCGCCGGTTCATTCGTGCCTGTCAACTGCTCCGCTATCCCGAAAGATCTGGCAGAGAGCGAACTCTTCGGACATGTCAAAGGTTCGTTTACAAACGCCATCGAAAGCAAAGAAGGTTATATATCTGCTGCTCACGGAGGAACGCTCTTCCTGAACGAGATCGGTGAACTCCCGCTTGCTCTTCAGGCCAAGCTTCTCGGATGCCTTGAAGAGAAACGCGTCGTGAGAATCGGTGATACTGTCGCAAGATCTGTCGATTTCAGGCTTATAACCGCCACCAACCGTGAACTGGAAGAAGACGTTGCGGCCGGTAAGTTCCGCCAGGATCTCTACTTCAGGATCGCGGTTATGACCTTCGAACTTCCGAGTCTCCGCCAGAGGCGTGAGGACATTATCGAGTTGGTGAAGTTCTTCATGGTCGAGAATGGGCTGGACGTACACGACCTGAATGGGCTCTTCGACAGGAAAAGCATCACAAACATCCTCCGATACAAGTGGCCCGGCAACGTACGCGAACTGAGGAATGAAATCCAACTTCTTTCATTAGAGCACTCAGGTGACCCCGCTGAAGTGCTGCTCGGGTTGGAATCGAAGTTGAAGGAACCCATGGAATCGGCTGACTACAGCAACGTGAGCGGGCTGAACGATCAGCTTGCCGTTTTCGAACAGGACAGGATCAGGAAGGCGCTGAAGTCGACGAATGGTGTGATCCGAAAAGCGGCGCAGATTCTGCAGATACCGGAGGCGACACTGCGCTCGAAAATGAGAAGACACAAAATGCATGCGTGATATTTGAAAATTCCCCCGAGTCTTGCGCTCACGTATAATCTGAAGTGGCACAGCCAGTTACGAACATAACTCGGCTGTGCCTCCATCTTTTGGGGCAGTTTCTGCGTTTCCTCGTTTTTTCTCGGAAAGCTTCGAGAATTGATGCCATCCAGTCGCCTAGCCTCAAGCTGTTGTTGTGCAATGAGATACTCGTTTGTGGATTGGGCTGGCCAAGAATAATCTCTTGGCATGTAGGTTGCATTATACCTTGGCGTGGACATGTGAAAGCTTAAGTCTCTGGTTGGCTCGGTTTGGGCAAGCTGAACAGGGTAGGACATTAAGCTATGGTTTTGGGCGAGCCCCCATCCACTGCGGCAGGTGGATGGGGCTTCTTTATGCTCGCCATATAATATGACTCCCGAAATCGGTTTCTGTGCAATGGAACTTTCGTTGTATATTCAGTGGAAGCCGATGACAAACTCGACGGATAAATGTATTGCATTTGAATACAACATTCGTATCTTCGGCTGAGATTGAGCGAAGTAACCAGAAGCTCGTGGAGGAGTACTGATGAAAGCACTGATTTCAATCCTGGCAATCGCCCTGCTGTTGCTTGGCCTTGGATGCAATGACAGCGAGGAGCAGGCCGAACCGACAACCGAACAGCCGGCAGCCGAGCCGGCAACTGAGCAACCGGTTGTGGAGCCACCGACGGCAGAGACTGTCACCGCAGTTGGTGAGATTCCGAGCGTCGAAGGTGACACGATCACGACAGAATCCGGCTTGAAGTACATCGACATGACAGTCGGTGACGGCGCCAGTCCTACACAGGGTCAGAAATGCGTGATGCATTACACCGGCTGGTTGGCGGATGGTACGAAATTCGACAGCTCTCGAGACAAGGATCAGCCGTTCGATTTCCCGATCGGAGCCGGTCGTGTGATTAGGGGCTGGGATGAGGGCATCGCAACAATGAATGTCGGCGGCCGCAGGCTGCTGATTATTCCGGGCGATCTCGCCTACGGGCCGAGCGGACGTCCGCCGAGGATTCCACCGAATGCGACTCTGGTATTCGACGTGGAACTGCTGGAAGTTCAATAGGCTCAGCATCCTATCAATTATTTGGTTCGAACGGCTGCCATTCGGCAGCCGTTCTTCTGTTTAGTTACAGATCATGCTTGCTGAAACGTAACCTGGTCTATCGAATACTTGCTGAATGCAGATATGAGTTTCTTAGGTCAGACTGACCTAGACCGACAGCATTCGACTATGGTCGGTCGGGAGTGTTCCGTTGCTACTTGATTACGCCGCGTTTCGAGGTCTTGAAGAATTCTATGATCTCTACTACTTCCGGGATCATCTCGATTTCGTCTTTAACTCGACTAAGGGCGTGCGTAGTGTTGAGTTTACTGCGGAATAGAATCTTGAATACTGCCTTGAGAGTCTTAATGGTCTCCTCGGAGAATCCTCGTCTCGACAGTCCGACGTGATTGACACTGACAACCTTCAGGGGATTGCCTGCCATTAATGAAAACGGGCAGACATCCTGCACTACCCTGAACCCGCCGCCGATTATGGCATGTTTACCAATCCTCGTAAACTGATGCACCGGCACAAGGCCACCGATAATCGCCCAGTCGTCGATCTCGACATGGCCTCCGAGGTTGACGGCATTAGCCATGATTACCCTGTCGCCAAGGATACAGTCGTGCGCGACGTGCACATACGCCATCAGAAGGCAATCGGAACCGACCACTGTTTTCAATCTGTCGACTGTCCCCCGGTTCACCGTCACAAATTCCCGGATCACGGTGTTATCACCAATCTCTGCGGTCGTTTCTTCGCCGGCGAATTTCAGATCCTGCGGAAAAGTTCCGACAACTGCGCAGTGATGTATCTTGATGTTCTTGCCGAGACGCGCGCCGGAAGCGACGAGGGCATTCGATGCGATCTGACAACCATCACCTATCTGCACATTTGACTCAATGATAGAATATGGGCCGACTGTTACATTATTGCCGAGTTCCGCTTTCGGATCGACAATCGCAGTCGGATGAATTTCTCGGTTAGCCATCTATTTGTCCACTACCGTAGCCATCATGGTTGCTTCGGTGACGAGCTTGCCGTCGACATACGCTTTGCCGGCGATTTTGCATGTATTCCGTCTGAATGTGACGAATTCGACCTCGAATCGAATTTGATCGCCCGGTATGACCGGTTTCCGAAAACGAGCGCCGTCAATTCCCATGAAGTAAACGACCTTCTCCCCCGGGTTCCCGACGGCGTTGAGCATAAGGAATCCGCCCGCCTGTGCCATCGCCTCGACAATCAGCACGCCCGGCATAATCGGATGGCCGGGGAAATGCCCCTGGAAGAAAGGTTCGTTTATTGTTACGTTCTTGATTGCGACGACTTTCTTCTCCGGTTCCAGATCGATGATTCTGTCGATCAGCAGGAATGGATAGCGGTGCGGCAGTAACTCCATTATCGATGTGATATCGAGAAGATAGCCTTTGTTCTTTCCATTAACGCTGTACTTCTCAGAGAGCAGTTGTTTTTCATAGAGTGCCCGAATCTTTTTGGCAACCGCTACATTAGCAGCATGGCCCGACCGTGCAGCCAGGAAGTGAGCCTTGACCGGCACGCCTATCAGTGTCATGTCGCCAAGCAAGTCAACCGCCTTATGACGAACCGGTTCGTTGTAGAATCTCAATTCCTTGTTATTCAGGATGCCGTTGTCACCGGCGGTTATATCTTCCTTCAGGTCGAACATCTCCGTCAGCTTGGCGATCAAGGCAGCGTCCACTTCCTTGTCGACTATGACTATCGCCGCGTCCAGACTGCCACCCTTGATAATCCCCTGAGATTTCAACATCTCGACTTCGGAAAGAAAACAGAATGTCCGGGCTGGCGCGAACTCATCGACGAACTCGTCACTAAGCTTAACGAGGGATGTATACTGTGTTCCGAGCGCCGGATTGGGGTAGTCGATAAGGAATGTTATTCGTATGTCATCCGCCGGAGTCACTACAATATCGACCTTGCGGTCAGGCTCAGAGTAAGCCAGCGGTTCATCCAGAATGAAAAACCTCCTGTCGGCGTCCTGATCGACAAGCCCGGCTTCAAGGAGTTTATCGACATACGGCTTTGCGGAGCCATCTAACACCGGTGGCTCGATATTGTTCAGCTCGCAGATTATGTTGTCGATCTCAAGGCCTGCGACGGCGGCGAGCACATGCTCGACCGTGTAAACCTCGTTCCCGTCGACAGCAAGCGTGGTCCCGCGATTGATGCCGACTACATTGTCCACCAGTGCCGGTATCTCAGGGGATCCCTCGATATCGCTACGCACAAACACGATTCCGTAATCTACAGGCGCTGGTTTGAATGTTACCTTCGACCTGCACCCTGTATGAAGGCCAACTCCATCAAGAGAGACCGGATGCGCGATTGTACGTTGCTTCTCATTCATGGCAAATTCCCGCTGAGTATAACATACATTGTGCCAATTGTAAACTGTTTTTTGTACATGGGGGGCAGCTTCCACATTCAAGTGTAGTCAGATTTCATTTGGATTCCGAAGGTCATCTGCTATACTTTGTGCAGAAGCGATAGACGATGTGCTGTTGATACATAAGGCAGCGTCCGGGGGAGCATCTGACTGGAACAGGATTTGGTCTGTACATCCGGGCGCAAAATGGGGAATCCGAGTTGTCAAGCACGATCAAAGTCATTTCGAATATCGATAGATCTTATGGCAAGACAGCGCTGATCCTGAATTCCCGCCAGGGTAAACAACCGCTCGGCTCCGACCGATGGGTCGAGAATACGAGTGCGGCAGCCGCATACGCGATCGGCAAGAACTATACGCTCATCACGAGTTTTGGGATCAACACGTATGACCTGGTC